>JAUVWP010000006.1 GCA_030604085.1 Methanosarcinales archaeon
AAATGACAAGAGGCATAGATGTTTTGCAAAACGGACCTAAAGAAAGAAAACTGTCAGGTTTGGAAAATAAAAGCTGGTGGAAAATAATCCTTTATTGCACGAGCTTTTTCTTGATTTTTTTTATTTCAGCAATTGTAGTCAGCCTGCTTACAGGCGGGATACAAGACCCTTCTGCGAGATTTGCTATCAGGGAGATCTTCCTGAGATTGCCCATCACCCTTGTTTTGTTCTGGCTGTTTGCACATTATGTTGTTAAGAAGCCGTTATCCTTCTTTATGATAAGAAAACCTACAAACGAGATACTGAAGTGGGTTGGTATTGGGTTCGTTTTGCCTTTATCTGTGATTTTAATTTATTTGATATTTGGTAAAATTGAACTTCTTGGTCATGCAGACCCATTATCCTCTTCTGTAATTATATATCTCATTGTTGCAACAATTTCAATGGCTCTGCGGGCGGAATACTTGAAGAAGTTCTCTTTAAGAAATACATGTTCAGGATTCTTGAAGAAAAATGGAACACTACAATCGCAATTCTCGGTCCTGCAATACTATTTGGTTCAATTCATCTATTGATGATAGACCGCATTGATTTAGTGAACGTGATTCTTGTAGTAATTCCCATAACATTAGTCGGTGTTGTGTTTGGTTTAATTGTACATATCACAAGAAATGTCTGGAATGCGGTGGTTGTACACGGTATCTGGAATCTCTTTCTGGCAGGACGAATCATCAGGGTATCTGCTTTTGAAGATCATCAGTTTAATGCCATTTATCAACTTCAAATAACAAGCGATAACATATTGTTGACAGGAGGAAGTTTTGGGGTTGAGTCGGCAGTGCCTGCCATCGCAGTTTATCTTACTGCAATTCTTGTGTTGCTACGGTACACGGTAAGGAAATATTCAAGAGATACTTAAAAGGAGGAGATATAAGATGGAGAATAAATTTTTGTTTAATGATAGTATAATCGTCAGGTTTATCAGCCTTTTCGTGATCGGTGCAATTCTCTTCACAACGGTATGGTATCTGAGTTACCACTTCTTACCCGAAGGTATTTTGCAAGGTAAAACCGGCTCAGCTATTATTGTGGGTTCGGATGCAGCACCCACCATGCTTGAAGAATGGGGCACGATTGTGAGGTACAATCTCGGGGTTTTAGTTTTAATCGCCCTGGTCAACCTTATCCGGTATCTGGACCGCATTCCGCTTGGCTACATAACGCCTCTTGGCATGATTAACCATGTATGCCGTCTTTTTGGGAACGAACTCATTTTCCATCCCTATGGCGGAGCCAATGGCACCAACATTAGCAGTATTGGGGCGTGGCGGACCTTATGAGATGACCGCCTTCATACTTATGGCAGTTGCAACTTACAACCAGTCTCGTATTGCGCTCACAAAAGAAGAAATACACAGCTTGAAAGACATCCACCACATCGATCCGGTTCCACGGATGTCGCTGGAACAATGGGCTGGAGTTGGGCTTGCAATTGCAATGATACTCCTTGCCGGATGGCGTGAAGCAACTATGATTATGGCGTTATAGGACGTGTACATGGAATAGAATGATGAAATCGGAATTAGACAAAGACATCAAAACTCTTTTTACAGCTTCGGAAAACGTTTCTGGCAAAGTTTACACTTCAAATCAGATCAAAGACCTGCCCTTGCCAGTCCAGAGGTATTTCAAGTATTCACTGAAGGAAAATCAGTCTTATGTGAGTTACGCCAGATTACAGCATGGTGGAGAATTTAAAGCAAGTAAAAATTGGGTATCTATCAAAGGAGAAGAATATTTCACAGTGAAAAAACCAGGATTTGTCTGGTTTGGGAGAGTTCCGTTATTTTCGGCAAAGGATGTCTATATTGACGGTACGGGAAATCTTAAAGTCAAATTGTTATCTCTCATAAAAATTGTTGATGCGAAGGGAAGAGAAACCGATCAAGGTGAACTTCTCAGATGGTTAGGTGAAGCCCCTTTGTTTCCTACAGCACTATTACCTTCAGAGAATCTAAGATGGGAACCAATAGATAACAATTCTGCAAAAGTGATTTTTACTGATAAAAACCTGACTATTGAAGGTGTATTCTATTTTAATGAAGAAGGACAGATCACTCAATTCAAAACAAAAAGATACAAAGATAATACCCTGGAGAACTTCACAGGTTATTGTGGCGACTACAGGACTGTCGATGGTATGAAAGTACCTTTCTACTTAGAGGCTACCTGGAATCTTGAATCTGGTGATTTAAGTTATGCAAAATTCAAAATAGTTAGAATTGAATACAACACCCCTTCAAAATTTTGATAGCCAGCCCCCGGATTCACTCTTTGTTGCGCTTCCAGTCGGGACTCGTTCTCTAAAGTCTGCACTCCGATTGTCAGCAAGGCGCATTCCTCCGCACATACCAAAATTTGCATTTTATTGTTAGATATCACTCTCCACCACAATACCTTTCGATTAATCGAAATGTTTAAGTACTATTACTTACACCCATACAATCAGACCAGTCGATTAATCGACAAGTCTGAACAAAAGGAGGTAAACAACATGAACAACCACAGCCACCACGACCACAACGAACCACTATATGATGGACATCCATTCGAGGGGCTCATCGAGAGGGCACTGCTGCATCAGCATCAGCAGGACGAGAGCACCTACACCGCGCAACACAGGTCCGCCATCCCTGCGTACCGGATCACAATCGAGCACGGATCGATCCGGATCAGGCAGGAATGCGCTGCCAGCGCGGGGGTGTAGTACCATGACCCAAAGCACCGCAAACCGGATACGATATCTCTTCATTCTCGCAATACTCGCATCAGCAATCACGATCACCTCTGCCTCTGCGGCAGGAGGCGCGCTTAAGGTAGATATCACGAGATACGAGCCGTACCCGGCAGAGATCGGGAAGTACGTGGATCTATGGGTGAACGTCGAGAACATGGGCGGCGGCACAGCAGAGGATGTGACGATCGAACTTATGCCAAAATATCCATTCACACTCGACTCGAGCAGCAATGCCTGCCAGAACAAGGGAAGCATCGGGGCAGACTCCTCTGCAATGTATGAATACCGGCTCTTCGTAGCCGCTGACGCAAAACCCGGAACCCACGAGATCACGATCAGGTATCAGGGCGATGAAGGCACGACATGGTCTGAAAGGGACTTTGAGATCAAGGTGGGCACAGACACCCTCGACAGCAGGGGCACGCTCAAGCTCGAAGCGATAAATATAGACCCGGAGGTGCTTATTCCCGGAGACGAGGGTACTGTGACGATCACGCTCACAAACACCGCATCCCAGTACTCAGTAACGATTAACGGTAAGGATTACGATACCAATGCGCAGTTAAAGGAGGTAGAACTCATAGGGTCGGATGGGATCGATGTTGTGACCGGTTCCTACCAGAATATGGGTGTTCTCGGACCCGGTGACTCAATCGAGATCTCATATAACGTGCGGGTTAGCGATGATGCAACGGATGGAACCGAGCATCTGAACCTCGCGCTCACTGGAAGTTCTCACACATACAATGCAAAGTGGAACATACCTATCATGGTCGAATCCGCTGGAATTAAGATCATTCCGTCCAAGCCACTGAAACTCGCCTGTGACGGGGGCAAGATCGAGTTTGACGTCGCAAACACGCACTCAAGCACGTTTACGTCCGTGAGCATCGAACCGCGGTCAGAAGGCATCACGTTTACGCCTGCCGAGTACTTCATCGGAACAATGGAACCTGACGAACTCTTCACAATCGAGTTCGATTGCGAGGTTACAGGAAATTCATCCGATGACGCCGAGCTCCACCTCTATGCAGAGTACCGAAATGGCAACAACCAGCATGAGCGGGTCATCAACAACCGGGTGATCGAGATCGAACCCGTGGTTCCGGAGGGTAATTCCAGTACTATCATGATCGGTGCAGCGCTGCTTTTGGTGGTCGTTGTTGGCGCAGGCGTCTACCGCAGAAAGAGACGAAAGAACTAAAATCCAGTCAATCAGGAGCTGATTCACAATGATAAACCCGGCACAATCGGCGCGGATCGCAATCGGCAGCATCACGAGCGCCAAGATGCGATCTGCATTGACCGCTCTTGGAATCATCATCGGCGTTGCAGCAGTCGTTGCCAACGTCGCGCTCGGCGCAAGCTTTACCCAGTACTTCGCAGACGAGCTTGACTCGATCGGCACGAACTTCATCATCATTCAAGGAAAGGAAGATAATCTCTTCTTTGATAACGAACTGAAACTGATAAAGAATACCCCGGGCATTGCGAGCGTGTCTCCTATAATATGGCGATCTGCTGAGGTGAAATACATGTCCGAGTCCAGGATCGCCACTGTCGAGGGAGTTTCTGAAGATTGTTATGAAGTTCGCAACATGAATATCGCAGAGGGATCTTTTTTAACAGACAAAGATCGGTACGCGGTAGTTCTTGGATACAATGTTGCAAACGATAAGTTTGACCGGAAGATCGGTCTGCAGAACTCGATCGATCTAACGTTCCGGCTGGACGACGGGACATCAGTCACCAGGAAATTTAAGGTGAAAGGGATCATTGGGGAGATTAATTTTTTCGGCGATCCGAGTGGAGCTTCGAATAACGACATCTTAATCCCGATCGATACGATGATTGCGCTAACAGGAGAGAACGACTACAGCGCATTCTTTGCATCAGCATCCAGCCTCGACACAGTGGAAGAAACCGCAGAAGAGATGGATAAGCGGCTCGCCAGAAACTTCGGAGTCTCCAAGCGTGACATGGACGATAAAGATGCGAAACCGTACGTGATAACCACGCAGACCGAACTTCTGGAGAAGACGGGCGTTTGGGCTGACGCGATCGGCGCACTCCTGACAGCCGTTGCACTGATCTCGCTTGTCGTTGGCTCGATCGGGATTGCGAACATCATGCTTGTGACGGTTAACGAGCGGACAAATGAGATCGGGCTGATGAAATCGCTTGGATTCACGAGCAGGGATGTTCTTTCGCTCTTTGTCGTGGAGTCGGCGGTAATCGGACTCTTCGGCGGAATGCTTGGCTCACTCCTTGGAGTTGTCGGAGCTTACGGCGCAACGAGTATAATAGGTCTACCAAACGTATTTCCAGTCTTGCTGATCGTGGTCGGATTCGGTGTCTCTGTCGGGGTCGGTCTGATCGCGGGGGCGTTTCCCGCGTACAAGGCTGCGAAGATGAATCCGGTGGATGCGCTGCGGCACGAGTGAAATATATGAGGATGGTTGAAGAAGCGATGAAACAAGATGAGTACGAAACAGGAGGCGGAAAAACCATGGACAAAATTGTAAAGAATTTATTGTGCGCTGCAATAATATTATTTGCAGCCATTTCGCTTGCATCTGCAACAGAGGTATTTATATATCCTGCACATCACCATCTTGGAGATGATTTTAAAGAAGAATTGACCCCGGGAGAACCGGAAGGTCTGGTTTACACCACCACTTTCAATCTGGATTCTCGGGCAGATATAACGGGTGCGGAACTCAGATTGACAACTAAAAGCGTTGTCCCATGTCCGACCGATGAATTTTTGGACGAGGTTTACCTGAATGAAATGTGGATCGTGACCCTTAACGACCATACCCCGGAACAAACTCCGGATGATGGCGCGATAGATATTGTAATCCCGGTTGATCCAAGCATTTTAAAATCCGGGATAAACACCATAAGAATCACATCCGGAGGCGATGCGGAAGGAAGTAATTATGACGACTTTGAGTTTTACAACCTTCAACTAACGATATGGAAATCCGGAGGGGTCCTATCGGGCAGTGTCGCATACAAAGGCGAACCTGCCAGTTATGTATGGGTCCATATCTATCGTTACGGAACCGAGGAATTAGTGAGCTCTTGCATGACCGATGAAAACGGCTTTTATTCCATCGAACTCCCAAAGGGTGTTTATGGTGTCAAAGCAGAGCGATATGACAATCTGTATGGCGGTCATGCTTCAGATATCGAAAAGATCGTGATTGCGGATTCAGATGTTTCGCTTGACCTGGAAATGTCCGATTTTGGAGGGTGGACAATAATCGTACTTCTTCTGGCACCTGTTGTGGTGTTCGCCTTGCACGGATTTGCTACTGCAATCACTGTGTACGTATTCACCAGGAAAAGAAAGTTGGCTGTGATCGGGTTCGTACTCGGGACAATAGCAGCGTTTGCTGTGCTTTTCCTGCTTTACCAGATCGGTGTTTCGGACATGTTAGAACGATGGACTCTGCTGCTATCAGCAGGCATTGTTATCGGTGTAGTTGCGGTTCCGATCATCCTGCTTGAGCAAAAGAAACCCGGGGTGGCAGATGAGGTGAAAAGAGTATGAGAACAATCACAAAACTCGGAATCGGAATGCTTGCCGTGATCGTGCTGCTCTCCTGCGCATGGATGTATCACACCCACAGCCTTTATGAGGAGACGTACAGAAGCGAATACCGCTATGAGGTCACAGTAAGAACTGATTCGGTTCTGCAGAACGCAACATTTTACGTGCCGCTGCCGGCATCAGAAGATGGATCGAAGATCGGCGAAGAGATCATAGCAAAAAACGCCTCCATACCTGCTGGGTGGAACTGCGACCTCATCGAAACCGAGCATGGGACGATGTTGAAGATACACGCAGAGGGAATGATTCCTGATCGTTACACCCCTCCTGTGCCATTACCAGAAGAAGAGTGTGGTCCGGACGCAATTCCCTGCCCGGTTCAGACACATATGGTCAAATGGGTTTCGGTGAGGGTACATGCCGATCACGAGATAAACACAAAAAACCCGGCTGGAAACGAGCCAATGCTCTCCCCGAAGTACAACCTTGCCAGTTCGGTCTACAGGATGCCGCATCCCAAAGACCGGACGCCTCCGGCATGTTATGAATACGAGAGCCGCATCTATGCGAATTACACAGCATCAGCCGATGCGGAAATATCGATTCACGTTGAACTCACCGGAGAGAACATGTGATGGGTCTACGGATGGTCTGGCAACAAGTACATGGATCGGGTCGGCGTGATGCTCACAGGAGCGCAGGACGGATGGTGTGCTGCATCAGGGAATCTTGTCACGGGAGAGGGCAGGTATTGAGATGCGAGGGGTGAATGTGATCGCCTGCACCGCACCCACCCGCTGACCGGATTGTGCGCGGGAGATGGGGTGCTTGTGAAGGGATTCAACCAATCTTCGACCTGAAATCCGAAAGATCCATGACCAGATAACCGGACTGCCTTAGATCCTCTTTTTTATCGATTGATTTCGCTATCAGTCCGAAGTCTTTCCTGTTCGAGTCCCATGACACGTGCTCTGACTTTTCTTCGAGTTTGCCAAGTTCCCTCTTTGCATCCCTTGGGCTCATATCCTTCCATTTACACTCGATAAAGAGAATTTCCCTGCTCTTTTCATTCAATGCCACGAGATCGATCTCCTTGTCACGGTGCCACCACTTCCCGATGCGATCAAAACGATTTGATAGTGGAATATAATTGAATAGATCATCCCTCACAAAAATTTCGAATCGTTTGCCAAGATAACTGGATAATTCGTCGTTGCGCAGGATAAATGCCCCTCTTTCCATCCGCTCCCTGTGTTTGTGAACGAAATTGAACCAGAAATCGAAGAGATTGTCCTTGATCGTATATATGCCCGCCTTTCCACTGCTCACGATCGGTACGGTTCTCTCGACGAAACCAAGTCGGATCAGGTTATCCAGATACGGATAAATCTTTCTTGCGTCGATTCCAACAGAGTTTGCTATCTCGCCGGGTCTTGTGCTGCCGTACGCGATCGCGTTTAAGATTGAGAAATATGTCTTCAGTTCTTTGAATTCCTGTGATATTATAAAATATGGCTCCCTGTAGAAATACCCATCCTTTCTGAAGAACTCAAGTTCTATAAAATCGGTGAACGTTTCATATTCCGCTGCTTTGAGCAGATATTCAGGCACCCCTCCGATTGTCATGTACAGTTTCGCACGATCCTCAAAGTTCATCCCGGAAAAATCACCGGTAAACGAAAAAGGCAGTTTATCTAGAAGAATGTCCCTGCTCCGCCGCCCATACAGCGGAGAAGACTGTGATAGAACCTTCTCACTCATCAGACCGAGAAGGGAACCTGAAAGCACGATAAATATATTTGTATTCGAGAACTTCAGATCCCACAATCGCTGAAGCGTGCTCAGAATGGTCTTATCGCTCCGTATCATGTATGAAAACTCATCAATCACCAGATAGGTTCGTTTATCAGGAACATTTTTTACAAAATATTCAAATAGTTGATTCCAATCTTTAATCTCCAGTTGAGCGAGGAGCGGATCTCTGAGATACTCCGCCATCTTCTCTTTCAACTCTTCGATCTGCTGTTTTGGTGTGGAATCGGCAGCGATGTAGAATACCCCCTCGCGACCTCTGATGAATTCGAGGAGCAGTCGCGTCTTTCCGATCCTGCGCCGCCCGTACAGGACGATCAATCTCGCGCCGCTGCCCCCCCATTCCCTGTTGAGTAGTTTCAGTTCGGGTTCTCGATTTACGAATGTACTAATCATAATTAGTACTAATTTGGATTAGTACTTAACAGTTTTCATCGGACAATAAGTCAGTCCGGACAGTCATTTGTAGAGGTGCCACATCTCGGGCATTGGCAGACCCTGCATGGGTGGAGAAGTGATCAATGATACTCCATTTTTAATCATTTTTGTGGTATTTTATCAAGCGGCATGCTTTCGATTTCCATTATTATACTTTCAGGATCCAACTTTTCCTGAGCTAATTCTTCTATAATTTTAGATTGAATCTCTTCTTCATCATATGTTGTAAACTGGCTTCGAAGTCTTCTGTAAACTCCTGAAATCGATTCAAAAATTTCACGAACACGACTAATGTGCATAAAATAAAGATTTTTGGCAAAGGGCAAAGCTTGTTCATCAATTTTTTCCCTATGAGGGACTACAACTACATATTTTTTGTCAATTCTATCAAATGATGATATTGAAGATTCTGCCCAATTATAATGATTATTTGCCTCTCTACAGGTACTAACTGAAATACCACCTTCTTTGTTTTCATCGCTTTTAGCCTCAAATATAATTAGAATCGAATCACTAATTTGCCAAACACTATCAGGAGCAGCTTGGTTAGATGGATGATCGGTCACAAAGCCTAAGAGTTTCCCTAGTTTAGTCACACCTTCTTCGAATTTTTTTGGAGTGTCGACACTAATTAAGTTTTCAATTCCCCCAATTTTTTCTTCAAAATTTGGACCAGTAAGACCGAATTTAATAATATTTGTTTGAATATTCTCGGCGGATTGAATATTTGCTTTAGTTAAATTATCAATTGTTGGGATTTTTAATTCAGTTGGTAAAATCACATTAGAAAACCAACTTCTTGTGTTAATGCAATTTACAGATCTATCGAAATTATCCTTCGCTAATTTTTCAAAGCCTTCATCGGGAAATGAATGCCATATTTGCCAAGCAATACAACCCGCAAAATAGTACCATAAAGCACGATAGCCTTTAAAGTCGTCTCCAGATAATCTATCTATCACATTTTGTGCTGATGTTAAAGCATTATGGTAATCTCCTTTCCACAAGTTGTATTGAAATTGAACTTCGTGCTTTACTACTTCCATCAAAGTTTCTGAACGTTTGTCATTTGAAACATTACAACCGTGCCGCAAGTCTTTGATTTCTTGGTCTGCCTCTTTCCATTCGTCTCCTTGTTGTAAAAACAATTCACATAATTCAGAGAGTTCATCAGTTTTGTCTACATTTGAATTTGCTAAACCAAATTTTATTTCTGCCTGTAATTCTGGATGCATAACTTCAACATTCTCTTTCCTTAAACAAACTTGATGAAGTGATTCTCCAACTAAAATAACCAAAGAATAATCTCTAACCCCTCGTGTACATCGACCAGTGGCTTGAGTAAATCGGGTAATTATCCTATCTTTGAGTAGCGAGATGATTCTAAGTCGATTTAGAATAAATTTTTCTTGAAGGTTGGTGGCATCTGGATTACCAGCAATAATCATTTGACGGCATTCGTCATCTGGCAAATCAATCCCATCATACCTATTAGTGAGAATTAGCGCAGCTTTATTATTTTTAACGAATGGTTCTAAAGTATTTTCAATGTCTCCAGAATTCAAAATTGTAGTAGCATCACACACTTCTTTTATACGTTCTTCCATTGTAAGTGCAATCTTGTTATTGGGACAAAGAACTATAGTTCGGTCAAAATCACAAATCCTACTAATTATCCAATGCCTATAATCTTTCGGAGCAAGAGATTGATCCGGGAATACAAAAAAACGTCTCCCAGAACCTTGTTTATCCCATCCAGCAGGCACGGGCAATCGATCAATCCTTTGAATACCTGTAATCCTCTCAAGTTCGCCACCCGCTCCTAAAGTCGCAGACATATAAATTCTCTGGTTCGAATTTGCGAACGGCAAATGAGTAAGAGTTGGTGGAATCCAAGGACGAATTAAAATTTTATTCCGCAAAATGAAAACGTTGCAAGCAGCTAAATTTTCTTTTATTAAACTCCATGAATATGAATATGAAGGATTCAGATCATTTTCAATGAGTGATCTTAAGCTATCCAAACGCTCCCAAAGAGTTGGGGCTGGAATCATATCAACTGAATCGTCATGAATGTGTTCAGCACCTTCTTCTCGAATGGATTCCACGAGGAAAACTGATAATTTATCTTCAAATAAACTAATAATTTTTGCAAAAAGTGTCTTATGATCAAATGGATTTATTTCTACTGACCACAAAGACGCGATATAATTTTCACCAGCGTGGGCATCATCTAATATTATAACATTAGAATCATTTAATTTTGGATTTGTATTAAATAAACCACTATATGTAGAAATCGCAATTGCTTTGCCAGATAAATATTCATTATACGCAGATATTGGATATTTGGACTGGCTTCCTACAAAAACATGGGATTTTAGACCATATTTGGAGGCATGCTTCTGTACTTGATAAGCTAATTGTTTAGTGGGGCATAAGTATAATATTCTTTCATTAAAAGCACGTCTTCTAAATTCACCAATTAAAAGTCCAACAAGTGTCTTTCCAGTACCAGTTGGCAATTCTATAGCTATATCATCAGATTTTAAATATTTGTTATTATATTCTCTTAAAATGTCTGCTTGATGAGACCATAGACTCTTAATATCAGTGGAAATTACAGGCAGGTCACGAAAGAGCGACTCAGGGTCAGTCGGTATAGCGGATTTTGTTGAAACTTTTTTAAAGCCCATGTTATGCCACCCACAAAATTTTGACAAATTCTTTGAGGTATAATCATTCAGATAGTATAAGAATATTTGCAAACGTGATTCCCGGAGTCCACGCTTCCATCTCTCTGCTCTCTCTGATCCCGAAATGAAAAGTCGCATCCTTTCCGAGGTGCAGCTCCTTTCGCATCTTGAAATTGACCAGCCCTTTTAACGGCTTCTTCAGCCACAAATCATTAAAAACCTCCCATACAAGTTCTGAACCAGGAAATTCTGATTGAAGCTCGAGTACCAGTGATTTCACGTCCCCTCTGTGAAGGTACATGAAAACATCCTCGGAAACATTGAGGAACGGACCATCACAGGTCTGCAAGAGCGGCGACATCCAGCCATAGTCCAGTAGTGAGGGGATACCGGTCAATCTCCTCAAATAACCTCCTCTTGATCCCGATCACATCCGGCAGATCAAGGTCATAGAAACGCACTCGCCCATTGTCAATACGCGAAAAACGCTAATCCAGCCCGCACCCGATGTTGACCACGACCCCGTCCGGCGGGGACTTGAGAAACTCTGTTACATACTCGTCGTATCTCTTTGCACGAATCGCGATATGAACGAACTCCATCCTGGCGAGGATATCGATAATCCGACCCCAGCATCTTAATTCCGCTTACGCAAGTGTTTACGCCTGCCCCCGCGACTCTCCGCACACGATTCCTGTTGCGATCAGGTGCGCGATACGGAGCGGCTCAGGGATGTGGCTGTGGGTCGTTGCGAGTTGCACGATCTTCCTTGCATCCACTATCTCGATTCCTGCGCACTGAATATACAGCAGATTGCCATGCACATCGATCTCATATATCCTGCCGGCGTTTTGGATGGCGTGCCACCTGCTGTCAAAACCGGGAAGATTCTGCATCGCATCCCTGATCCGCCCCATATCCGGCTCGGCACGCATCACAACGATTACAGGCAGCCCGGTTCGCCTCTGCAACTCGGTTATGTCAACCACATTGAACCCGCCGTAGGTCACGCCATCGAGCATGATCACGCGGATCTGCGGGTAATGACGGATCGCAGTCACCATCTCCGCGATCACATCGGTTGCGTCCAGCCCGTCCCGTGTGACCTCTGCCCTGAGCACGCCATCCATCCATTCCCCGCCCCGGAAGACCACGCCGACGATCATGATGCGCTCGCTCACAAGCGCGGAATCATCGATTGCGAGGATCCGGATCTCCGGTTTGATGTGCACGGTATTTCACCTTCTCAACCACCCTGATATCCATTATCGCGGTATCCGGGTAATTCCCGGTCTCGTCCTTCTCTGCGGACTTGACCATGTCCCAGATCGTTAAAAGGCAGGCGCTCACCCCGGAGAGCGCTTCCATCTCAACTCCGGTGCGCCCGACCGACTTCACCTCCACGAGCGCATGGATCGCATCGTCAGTAACCTCGAAATTGACATCGATTCCTGTGATCGGGATCTGGTGGCACATCGGGATCGTGGACGGAGTCTCCTTGACCGCCATTATAGCGGCGACCCTTGCTGTTGCAAGCACGTTTCCTTTCTCGACGCTGCCTCTATTGATTGCTGCGATCGTCTCCCGTCTGAGCGCGATTCTGCCGGTTGCAACAGCGCGTCTGGTGATCGCGTCCTTTCCGCTGATGTCTACCATCGCTGCACGGTCGTCTGTGATGTGAGTGAATATCGGATTGCTCATGGTCGGAACTATCTGAAAGCTCAGTGGTATTCAAACTTTTTATCGATCCAGCACTTCCGAATCAAACCGCTCTTCCTCGCCTCGAATGTTAGGTTTTTCGGAAAAAAACTAATTTTGTTAGGGAAGGCTATTTGATTACCTAACAGACAGATATGATCACATGCACAAACGACCAAAACGGGCAGCGGGGGCGCTTCTGAAAATCGCGGGCACAGCGTTCCTCATAATCGGGGGTGTGGGAATCGTTCTCCCGCTCCTGCCGACCACTCCGTTTCTCATGCTTGCCGCGGTGTGCTATGCCAGAAGTTCGGAGCGGGGGTACCGCTGGCTCCTGACCAACCGCTGGTTTGGAGAATACATCAGAAACTGGCACGAAGGGAGAGGGATTCCGATGAAGACAAAGATCCTGTCGATTGCGTTTTTAATCCTGACGATGGGGTATTCAGCTGCCTTTGTGGTTCCGTCTTTCATCGGCAAGGTTGTGCTGATCCTAATTGCGATATGCGTCAGCATGCACATCCTCTCCTTTCCGACACTGAAACCGGATGCGGGAGCATAGCCGAAGCTGCTTCTGGTTCAAAATTAATTAAATATTAAAAAATAAAAAGAGAGTCGAGGCGGGTCAGAGCGCTTCGGCAACTCTTGAGCCCCATGCTTCGGCATCCCCGAATGCAGGTTCAACATCTCCATCGACCTTAAAACTCTCGGCAACGATCTCGGCACCGCTATTCTTTAGCGCATCCTCGAGAATGTCCACTGCCTCGCAGAACGTGTCAGGATAATCATCGCTATCGCCAGGACCAAAAACCGCTGCCTTCTTGCCTTCCAGGGATGCGCCGTCCATCTCATCGTGGAACTCGATGAAATCATCCTGCAATTCGCCAGCGCCCCATGTAGAGCAACCAAATACGACCGCATCATATCCGGCGAGTTCACCGACACTTGCATCTGTCACATTCTTCACCGTGACATCCGCACTAGCCTGCTTGAGACCTGCTGCCACATGCTCGGAGAGCGCTTCTGTGTTTCCTGTGGTCGAACCATATACCAGAACTACCTTTGCCATTGTTTATTCCTCCATGTACTTTCGGATATTTTGGATAAAGATTGAAGATGTGTATGGTAATTAGGTAGATAAATACTAAACCCTAACAAAATTAGAAAAAATGCAAAATCCTAACTTTATTCGGTTTTTTTATCCACAACCAAATCTTTTTAGGGTATGTTATTTATGTACCTAAATGATAAACATGAATTAGGATAACCTAACACAGGTGATGATTGTGAGATACTTGATTCAAAGAATCGTGAGATGTGCCGCAGCAACCATTGCAGGCAGGAAACCAGCAACGCTGATGAACATCTCCAACGACAACGGCGGGCTCCTGGACGCATGGGATCGTTACAGGGAAGATATTTTTATCGGATCTGAAATCGATTATTATGAGCTGAAAAGGACAGCTAAAAATGTAATTGTTCTATTTTTCGATCAAAATCGGTTGAACGAACTGCTGAGAAACGAATCAGTGAAGAAATTCCTGTTCGAATGCGGATATGAGTCCGATTCCATCGACCATGCATTGAGCATGCTCAAACAGAGATATGCCATAGGCAGGTGCCCTCCGGAGATCGGGATATTCTTAGGCATTCCGCTGAAGGATGTTAAAGGGTTTATGGGGCTCAATTCCCTCCGGAATACAAAGTGCGGTATGTGGCGGGTATATGGAGACCCTTCAGCATCCGAAAAAAGAATGAACGAATACCGCCGTGCAAGGAACCTGATAACCAGACGGCTCTTTTCAGGAGAGGATCCTGTTAACCTCATCAGGGCAGGAGGATTCGGTTTTTTTGAATAAACCTAATTTTATTAGGGAAGGTTACTTGCATACCTAACTATCCATCATGGATCAGACCCGCAAGGTCAATAAATCCAAAAAGGAGGTATATAAAATGAAATCATTGAAAGACGTGGAGCCTGAAACCACTGTGGTCGTTAAGGAGATCACAGGTGGTTTTGATGTCAAAGAGCACCTCGAGGAACTCGGCGTGAAGGAAGGAGTCGAACTCGATGTGGTGGCAACCGAACCCGTGCACGTGCACTGGGGACCGATCTCCCTAACAGTGGGTGATCAGGAATTGATCACAGCTCGCGGATGGGCTGATAAGGTCTATGTGGAGAAGGGAGGAGAGGTACTCCCGCTGCTGAGACTGGAGGAAGGAGACAGAGGAACCGTCAGGTCAATCGAAGGTGGAAAGGATTTCGAAGGTTTTCTTTCCGAATACGGCGTCGTGAAAGGAAGCGAACTCGCATTCCTGCGCCATGTCCCAGACCGCACCATGGTGTTTGCGGTCGAGGGTGCGGAGATTAAAATGGGTGAAGGTCAGGCATCGAAGGTGTTTGTGATCAAGGATGGGAAATCCGTCCAGATCAACTACCTGAAAGAGGGCGAAAAGGCTGCGGTGGAACGGATCGTTGGTGGAACTCATATCAAAGAGAAGTTTGAGCAACTCGGACTCAATGAGGGCGCTGAGATCATTCTGCTCAGAAGAGAAACGCCAGCGCCGACTCCCAGAAGAGGCACATACATACTTGCAAAGATGGGGGAGCAGTTGATCACCATCGGTCACGGTCTGGCTGAAAAGGTGCTGGTCGAGTAGATGAACACGAGCCCGATGATGAATCGGGCTCAAATACTTAAGGGGAATGTATCGTGTCAGAGAGAAAGATATGGAAGAGAGCATGATCTCAAAAACCAGCACCAAACTCGGAATATACGGCGGGCAGTTCATCCCTGAGATTCTGATGCCAGCCATAGAAGAACTGACAGCGGGATACGCGAAGTACAGAGACGATCCCGTATTCCCATCCGAATGTTAGATTTTTCGGAAAAAACCTAATTTTGTTAGGGTAGGGTATTTGCACACCTAACACCGTCGGATTACGTTTGTAAGACAACCCAAAAGGTGGTAGCGAGATGTATTCAAGCGATACGAACTTGTCACAAATAAAACCAGGCATTCCCGCAAGAATCGTGGAGATCGGAGGCGGTCATGGCATCAGACAGAAATTAAACCTGAGGGGCATCTCCGAGGGCAGCGTCGTGCGTGTGATCTCCAATAACAGTGGTCCGGTTACGATCGAGGTCGATAGAAATATGGTTTCGATCGGTCGCGGGATGGCGCGGAAGATCAGGGTTGTCACGGTGTGATATAATGAAAAAGAAATTATCTGAGATGGATTATGCTGAACAGGGCACCGTAACAGGGATCGAAGACGATCTGCGGAAACGGGTTGCTGGCATGGGCATCAGGGTCGGTAAGAAGCTCAGGATGGTTACGAAACAGCCGATCAAAGGTCCTGTTGATGTGGTTGTTGAAGGGGCAGAGACATCATTGGGACTGGACATGGCAGGAAAGATCACTATAGAGGTGACGAAATGAAGATTCTTCTGATGGGACACCCCAACGTTGGAAAAAGCGTCTTTTTCAACCGACTAACAGGAGCGAACGTCACCGAGTCGAATTATCCCGGAACAATGGTCGATTACACGAAAGGATGGATGAAGATCGAGGGCGAGGACGTCGAGATCGTGGATGTGCCGGGGACGTTCTCTCTTGACCCGAAGGACAGGGCAGAGGAGGTCGCTGTTGCGATGCTGCACGAGAACAGGGATGCGAAGGTGATCTCGGTAATCGACGCATCCAAGATCGAACGCGGGATTTATCTGGCACTGGAGATCATCGAGGAGGGTTATCCACTGGTGATCGCTCTTAATATGCGGGATGTTGCCGAAGACAAGAACATCGTGATCGATGCTGACAGGTTAGAGCGGATTCTCGGAATTCCTGTGGTTTCGACAGTCGCAATCGCAGGCGAAGGGATCAAAGAACTTGTATCGAGGCTTAAAGAGGCGAAACCTATCAATGTGGAGGATATTATCGCAAATGCTGCGAACGCTTCAAATACGGAAAGCGTGGCAGACGCGGGAGGTGCGGCATGAAACTGAGTACTGGCGATCGCTGGGATCTGATCGATAAGATATCGAAGGAGACCGTGACGTTTGGCGCGTATAAACACACGCTCAAGGATGCTATCGGGGAACTCACAGTAAAGCCAATGACCGGCATCCCGGTTGCGATCGCGATTATGTACGGTTTCTGGAGCATGTTCGGTTCGTTTGCAGGATTTTTCACAGACGGATTCTTTGTCAGACTCTTTGATGCGTACTGGCTGCCATGGCTACAGGAAGTATTCCCGGGGCAGGGTGGCTGGCTATATGCCATAATGGTCGATGCAGGCGGAATCGAGAGCGGAGAGTTCGTGCTTTCCAGTAATTGTCTGGAGTCGTTTGGCGTCTTGACATCAGGGCTATTCGTTGCAATCGGTGTCGTTCTACCTGCGATAATCATATTCTACCTGATGCTTGCACTACTCGAGGATATCGGATACATGCCACGGCTTGCGGTTCTTCTCGACACGGTGTTGCACAGAGTCGGTCTGCACGGATATGCGATCGTGCCAACGATCCTCTCACTCGGGTGCAATGTGCCGGGTGTTACTGCGACAAGAATCCTCGAGACGAAGAAGCAGCGGTTCATCATGATGACGCTCCTTGCCATATTCATCCCGTGTGGTGCACAGATCGGGATCATGCAGGATGTGGTGCCGGATCTTATGGGATGGATTCTACTCTATCTGATCATCGGGTACTTCATCTTCGGTTACATCTTAAACAAGATTGTTCCAGGAAAAGCTCCTGAGTTTCTGATCGATGTGCCGCCGTACCGGAGACCGATGCCGAGTAATATCGGAAAGAAGGTGGGCGGCAGGGTCAGGGGCTTTTTCATGATTGCGATTCCCTTCGTACTGATCGGCTGCGCTCTCGTGGGCATTCTCTACCAGCTCGGAGTTATCCAGTTCCTGGGTGATATGTTAGCTCCGGTCTTTGTCGGCTGGTTCGGCGTTCCCGCGGAGACTGCAGGTCCGCTCATCGCTGCGTTCTTAAGAAAAGACCTCGCTGTCGCGCAACTCTCTGTAATCGAGATGACCAAGTATCAGATGATCACAGCGGTTGTGCTCGTCTCGATCTACTTCCCGTGCGTTGCAACGTTTGCGATGATGCTAAAAGAGGGATGGAAAGAGTTGCTTGGATCGCTGGCTGTTCTTACCGTGGTCGTATTCGCTTATGGCGGACTGATACACCTGATAGGAAAACTCCTGGGGGTGGCATAGATGGCTGGACAATCATCCGGTGGAGCGATCTACTTCGCCATACTCGGAATCGTAACAACAGCATTCGGACTTGCAGACCTGCTCGTAACAGTCAGCGGAAGCGAGTTTGCGTACGGAGGTCTTGAGATACCAGGCGACCTATTCAGAGGCGGCTGGGGCGGGATCATCGTGCTCTTTGCAGGACTCTTCTACCTTTCAGGCATCAGGAACTTTGACGATATCCACCAGTTTGCAAAGGTTGCTATGGGAAGCATCCTGATCTGGGTCGTAGCAGGGAGCGACATCTTTGCGATGATCTCGGAATCGATACCAAGCTGGAATGAGGAGACCGGACCATGGTTCAACACACTCCCTGGCTTTATTGGGGCGTACGCACCTCCTTATGCGCCAGCCGTGCTATTGCTGCCGTTCTCGCTTGTGGTGATCTATTATATCCGCAAGAGAGCGTCAGGGGAAGTGGGGGGCGGGAATTCACCATGAGCAGAATGGAAGAGGTTTTGTCAAGAATCAAGAAAGGAACTACCATTCGTTCGATCGTTAAGGAGCTTGACATGAACCGGTCCACGCTCCTGGCGATGATCGAATTCATGGTGGACGAGCAGTATCTGAAGCAGGTAGACATGCACTGCTCCTGCTCGACCTCGAATCTATGCGAACAGTGCCAGTGCAGCGACGCGGACACCGATCACGGGACCGTGATGTATACATTGACCCCGAAAGGGCTCCGGTTCATTTCATGAATTCTGTCAACGAAAATGTTAAATGTAGTAGGGTACCCTAATACTAACCATGCTATCCCGAAAAGCCGAGGACTACCTTGAAGCGATCCTCAATATCACGGAAGAGAAGGGACATTCCAGAATAAAGGACATTGCAGCCACCATGGACGTTAGACCGCCAAGCGTTATAGAAATGGTAAAAAAACTCGATAAAAAAAAAGTTTGTTTTCTACCGGAAATATGATGGAGTGATACTGATCGAACGGGGGCGAGAGGTTGCGTCGATCATAAAGGATCGGCATGATACCATCAAAGCATTCTTAAAGATCATAAGCGTGCCTGAACAGATTGCAGAGAGGGATGCATGTACAATGGAGCATGAACTGGACTCAATAACGACGAAACAGATCAAAAATCTGGTAAATTTTGTGAAGACCGCGCCAGAGTACCCTCAGTGGCTTGAACATTTTGACGAGTTTTGCATGACCGGGGAGCATCCGTGCGAGGGGAAGGTGCGGGGATCGAAGTAAGGAGATATCATCACTCAAAATCCCGCCCGCTTAGCAACAGAGTCCACATCCTTGTCCCCCCTGCCTGACAGATTGATCACAACAACATCCCCGAGTTCCCCGGTCTCAGCCGCCTTCTTCACATACGCAACCGCATGTGCCGATTCAAGCGCGGGGATGATCCCCTCAAGCCTCGAGAGCTCGAAGAACGCATCAAGAGTCTCGTCATCGCTCACATTCCTCGGCTTGATCCTGCCGATATCCGCAAGGTACGCGAGTTCAGGACCGACGCCGGCATAATCGAGACCCGTGGCAATCGAGGACGATTCAAGGATCTGCCCGTACTTATTCTGCAGTATCTTTGTCATCGCGCCGTGGAGCGACCCGAGTTCGCCGGTACAGAGCGATGCCGAATGGTACGCGGTCTTCTCGGTAACCATAAGGTTGCTGCCACCCGCCTCAACCGCGAATAGATCGACATCCGCGTCGTCCAGAAATGGATAGAATACGCCGATCGCGTTGCTGCCCCCGCCTGCACATGCAACGATCGAGTCAGGGAGCCGCCCTTCCGCATGCATGATCTGATCCTTCGCTTCATTCCCGACGATTGTCTGGAAGTCCCTGACGATCACAGGATACGGGTACGGACCGACTACGGATCCGATGATGTAATACGTGTTCTCGACAATTGCGACCCAGTCCCGGAGCGTCTCGTTGATCGCATCCTTAAGCGTCTTTGATCCCGACTCCACTGGAACTACTTTCGCTCCGAGAAGCTGCATCCGGTAGACGTTCATCCGCTGGCGTTCCATATCGACAGAGCCCATGTAGACCACGGTCTCGATCCCGAGGTTTGCGCCAGCCATCGCAACTGCGGTTCCGTGCTGCCCGGCTCCTGTTTCTGCGATGATCCGCGTCTTTCCCATGTACTTCGCAAGGAGCGCCTGCCCTATCGTGTTGTTCAGTTTATGCGCGCCGCCGTGCACGAGATCCTCCCGCTTGATGTATATTTTGACGCCGTACGCATTGCTCAGGCGTTTCGCGTGATAGAGCGGCGTCGGTCTGCCCGCGAAGTCTGCGAGATAGCGGTCAAGCTCGGCTGTGAATTCAGGATCGTTCTTGTATTTCTCGTAACCCGCGGTCAGTTCTTCTATGGCTGGCATCAGGATCTCAGGGAGGAACTGCCCGCCGTATATCCCGAATTTGGTGGTAGTTTTTGGGGTCATGGTTTTTCTGTGCTTCGTGATGGTGTTTTGTTTGGTGGTTGCGGCTTAAGATGGATGTAAGTTCACCAGTGGTATATCGATTACATAGCTGAGCGTGTAACCGTGGAGGATCTGCTTTTCTCTCGTAAAACTAACATCAAATATCATGAAATCAACTTGCATTAGCAGCTGGAAGACCCTGAAGAGTTACCAGATTAAACTCCTCAAGAAAGGTTATCGCAGTTTTGGCTTCGTCCTCACTGATCTTCCATCCCAACGCTTTCGCCTCCTCCAGTATCTCATCGGATGTCATCGGCTTTCCTTCGAGTTTCAGAATATGGTCCATCTTTGCCGCTATCGAGAGGTTCTTATAATCCTGCACCATGCCCAACTCCTGCAGCTTATATAGCGATTGCTTTATCTGCTTTGCCTCATCCCCATACTTCTCTTCGATAAATTCTGCAATATCTTTTCCTATATCTGTTAAATAATAGATATATTTTCTCGGCTCGAATGTGATGTGGAAATCAAAGGACGGATATTCCACAATCTCTTCCTTTACAATACCACTGGCTTTCAGACTTTCCAGCGCGTCAGCGATCTCAGTGCAGTACGGTCCATAGTAATATGGGGTAAACTCGATCCCCAATCCAATCTTTTCGTTCAGGAAATATTCAGTCTTCTGTAACAATGTTCTGCCAGCAATCATCTTCTTCTCGCTGTACAGCAGCGTCAATAGTATCGATTCGTCCACCCTCATATCAATTCCTCCTTGATGATTTCCATTATATTCTCTCTGTTATCTCGTATAAAGTCCTGTCGTTCTTTGCGAATGGCCATACTATCAAGTGGTGCATAAATGTATAGCATTTCCTTCTCTGGATCAACAGAAGGGTTGCTAAAAATTTCTGAAACATATGCGAACGGTTTTCGCTTGCCCAGCCTTGTTTTTACCATGATATCCTCGACAGCTATCTTAACCCGGTAATCCTTGAATGTTGGATTCGAAGTGCTTTTTCTATCCAGTATCACCAATTCTCTCGGTACTTTAAGAATCTCTGCAACTCTGCCGCATATTTGTTCCATCTGATCATCGGAGGGGTTCCGCGCATTCATGAGCAATATCCCATCATCGAAATTCCCTTCGTTGATCTCTATATTAAAAATCTCCTTAAATAATTTTCTATTAATTATATTTCTAAAATATTTCTTTGCCCAGCCATTGCTTTTCGATACAATGGCATGCGCAAGTGTGGTATCATCATATCGGATAAAATTTGATAAATAGTCAGAATCATTGTTGAATTTATATACGTTTTCAACATCCTCTATACGCTCTTCCAGCGCAAACTCCACTCCCCTCACAAGCATAGCATCGGTGATTCGCCTTATTCGGTGCTGATACACCTGCACGTTCATGTGATATTTCGCAAGCAATAATTGCTCGATTGCATGGATACCTTCCTCTTTTATGCCCAGTTGTGTTCCATCCCTACCAAGTTCTACTGGGGTCATGCTCTCAATTACTTTATCTAGATCAAATTTCCCATACTCAACCCCCGCAAAATAACTGTCTCTCCGTAGATAATCGAACTTATCGACATCAAGCGGTCCAGATACGATATCTTTCTCTATGGATCGCTTTGGCTGTTTCTGAAGCAGTGCGATTATATTGTTTTGCTCTTCATCAGAAAGTATGCTTCTTATTTCTTCATTCTGCTCAATAAGGATTATACTCATCAATTCATGCGCATTATGAGCTTTATATTCAGTTAAAATACTTTTATCTACATTTTTATCCATGATATATTCCGAAACATGAGAGAAAGGACCGTGACCGATATCGTGGAGAAGTCCTGCCAACCTCAGGATTTTTATTTTATCTTCGCCCAATTCCAGTTCGCTGCTAATCCTTCCACATAAATGCATTACACCGAGTGAATGTTCGAATCTGGTATGATGTGCTCCCGGGTATACAAAATTTGCAAGAGCCAGTTGCTTTATCCCTCGCAGCCGCTGGAACAGACGCGTATTCATAATCTGCTCTTCTTTATCATTGTATTCGATCAATCCGTACAGAGGGTCTCTTACTTCCATCTTCAATCTCCTGATTTATTGTTCGCCTTTTAATATATGGCTCATATCTAGCATCAAGCTTTCGGGCACGAATTGCCCACCGTATATTCCAAATTTGGTGCTGGTTTTTGGGGTCATGTGTATTGTGTTTCTGGGTGCTTTCGTGATGATGTTTGTTCGATGTTGATGTTTAAGATTGTTGGCTATTTTATGAACTCTGCCGATTTGGGTTTTATCGCCTTGCCTTCGGTGTCCCGAGACAATTCAAGTCCAGATGGACCGACCTTGAAATAATTAGATTCCGAAAATAAAACTGTTGCAGTCAATAAACTCATGAGAAATACAACGAGTGCAACAAATTCAGTACCGGATAATTTATCATGACAGAATAAATAATATGTGCTAATACTTACAAGGATGATTGCTGCCATAAGTCCGCGAGGTACTGTCAGTATTTTGGTCTCAGATATCTTCCTTACCGCTCTAAGATTGTGATACGCTTTGCTGTGCGTTGAATCAGAATATATTGCCGCTTCAAAGTTTTCTTTTGCTTTCTTTTGCTGACCCAGTTCTACAAGAACGTATCCGAGACTGTTTAAATAATCTGCATTTGTCGGCTCCAATTCCAACGCGCTCTCATATTCTTTCTTTGCATCTTCATAGCATTCTTCGTCTGTTAATATGTTTCCAAGATTATAATGAGACTCATCAAAATTGAAGTCTATCTGTATTGCTTTTCTTAATTGTTCTTCTGCGTCGATAGGTCTTTTCAATTTGTACAATACCTCGCCGAGATTATTATATATGCCAGCATCCTCTGGATCGTATCGAATTGCTTTTTCATAACAGTATAGGGATTTTTCATACTTTTCAAGACTCCAGTAGGCAACCCCCTTGTTATTCCAAGCATAGCTTGGTTTATCAAAGTTTTCATCCTCAAGCGCTTTTTCATAGCAGTCTACGGCTTTCTCATATTCTCCAAGATTTTCGTAGGCAACCCCCATGTTATTCCGGGCATCGCCGGATATTTCAAAAGTTTCATCCTCAAGCGCGTTTTCAAAGCATTCTATGGCTTTTTCATGCTTTTCAAGTCTCCCGTAGGCAACCCCTATGTTATTCCAAGCATTGCCGAGTGTGGCATAGGTTTCATCCTCAAGCGCGTTTTCAAAGCATTCTATGGCATTTTCATACTTTTCAAGTATCCCATAGACAACCCCCATGTCATTCCAAACATCACTGGGCGTAGCATAGGTTTCATCCTCAAGTGCGTTTTCAAAGCATTCTATGGCTTTTTCATGCTTTTCAAGACTCCAGTAGGCAACCCCCATATTAAACCATGCATTATTGAGCGTAGCATAGGTTTCATCCTCAAGCGCTTTTTCATAGCAGTCTATGGCTTTTTCATACTTTTCAAGACCCTTATAGGCAACCCCCATGTTATTCCAAGCATCACCGGGTGTTCTAAAGTTTTCATCCTCAAGCGCTTTTCCAAAACACTCTATGGATTTTTCATGCTCTCCACGACCCACATAGGTAACCCCCATGATGTACCAAGCCTTGCCGGGCATATCATAGTTTTCATCATCAAGTGCTTTTTTGAAGCATGCTATGGCATTCTCATACTCTTCGAGAAATCCATAGGCAACCCCCATGTTAAACCATACATCGCCGGGTGTAGCATAATTTTCATCTTCAATCGCTTTTTCAAAGCACTCAATCGCCTTTGAGTACTCCCCCTGATCGTAAAATTCCTTTCCACGTTCGAATACTGCTTCTCCGTTCATTCTTCAAACCTTTTCACAACTTCATAACACCCATATTCTGCGGTCGAACTTCCCACCATCTTACTTCCAAAAGGAAACAACGACTTCTTTGCTTGCATGAAATCAGAATCTGTGAACTCGATGTCATCCAGCAGCGAACACATATCCTCAAGCGGATGGCGAGTTTTTTCTATGATGATTTTGCTATCGCTCAAAGATAGGCTGACAGAAGTTCCGTCATCCAGTCCAAGAGAATTAACCCAATCATCCGGAATTGCAATGCGCCCATCTGAAATCGTCTGCGTTTTAGCGGTTGTTATCATTTTGCTTGAACCTCAATATCAATCAAAGACTTCCGCCGTCTTTATATTTTATTTTTCGCGATTATGCGGTTTAAGCTTGTGGTCAACTCGCATGGACGCTATCCTCGGAATCTTATGGATGAACTGCCCGCCATATATTCCGAATTTGGTTTTGAAGATCATTTTAAGAATCGATGACTTTTGTAATACCGTTTGAATCGATCATATCTTTAACATTTTCGCAAGAACACCCGCATAACTGCATAATCAAGTTTTTGATCGTGCCCCCGCACCAAACTCCTCCAACCATTGATTAACCTTCTCCCCTACCCTTTCGCTCTGATTTCTAAGCTCACCCTCCACGATCTTCATATCAATCCTCTCATAGATCCTCTTTGCATCCCCTATGGCATCGGTTCCATAATCATCCATGGAATGGCACGCCTTCAAGATGAACAGATCCTCAAGCGATGGAATCCAGACACTCATATTTTGTATCTTCTCCTCAATAAGCCTTGAAAAGACCGATTGAGTCAGTAAAACTTCGCCTACCTTCCCATAAGAGATGTCAACATAAAGATCCCGCTCAAAATCTATAAACCGCCATACTCTTGTACTCCTTCTCGGTTCATACCCCATTTTCGAGAGCGCATCCGCAAACCAGAAACACTCGCCTTGTGTCGGAAAAACAAAATCGAGGTCCTTTGGGGATCGTTTCAGCCCATGATAGACCAGTGCAGTACCGCCGATCACAATGATCCTCGGGCGGTCCTGCAGGTGAGTCTCCACAACCATGAGTACTTCTCGTATCTCCTGCCAGCTTCTAAATCTCAATCTGATCACCAAAGTATCTCTTGAGTTCAGCGCCGTGGAATGGTAGTAGATGGCAATCCCGGTAGATCTTGTAAAAGTCATCGAACGTGAATGCAATCCTGACATTCCATCTCTTCTCGATATCTTCGAGAAAACTCCTTTTTATGTGCCTTCTAAACTCGTTGTACGGAAAGATTGCGTCTTCGAGTACCGCAGTCGCTGTATTCGCGCTGCTATGTTCTGTTAGCACCACTTCAAACTCATCTTTGCGCTCCATGTAATTCGCGATCTCGATCAGTGCAAGAATCTCAGATAATACACCATCACCAATCGCCATCTCAACCAATCTCTCGAAATCGACGCGTTCGTTCATCAAAAGCGTTGGAATATCCAATATCTCATCCTTGTCTCTCGATTGCAGTCTCTCGATGACCTGTCCTTCGATGGACTGTCTGTTGTATATGGGATTGGTGGTGGTTTCTGGGGTCACGGTTTTTTGTGCTCTCGGGTGTTTTGTGATGTTATTTGTTTGGGGCGATGGCTTAAGATTGTTGGCTATCACTCTTCACCCGAATTCAAGTGATCTCCCCCATCACCACTATCCGAATCGATCGACTACCGCCTGCAGGATTACGCGTGCATCGAGCACGTTCACATGTCCGTTCCCGTCCATGTCCGCCGCACTCCGGTATCCGCCGGATACCGCGATCTGAAGCACGATAATCATATCTTCTGCCGTGATCTTGCCATCGCCATTGAAATCTCCTTTTTCCGGCAGAGTGACCAGAGATAACCCGTTTCGGTGGTAGTTCCCCCTGCCTGTGCTCGACGTAATTGGCATCTAGTTCGTACGGTCATACCCTAACTCTACGCGCCAGATAAGATTGCATGTTGTGCCGTTGAGCGCGAGCCATTGATACGAAATTCTTATTATGTCGCTTTCATAGTTTTGATAAACATGTAACTATATAATTCTCTACTGGAAATCACTGTATTTTAGAGATGGTGCTCTTATTTCCATCTTCGCAATAGCCCTGGACCGAGTAAAAAAGTCAACACCCCAACAATAAGTATAGATACAATTATATAAGTTTGTATATTATTTTGTTTATCATATACTATTTTGTGGATTACTACTTTATGGTTAAAATCTTGAGATGGATTATAATCAACAGAATGAAGAGAAGATAGTAGGCTAAGAAGACAATCATATATTGGGTTGAGATTTTTACCAGTCGGTCCTGGATCCATTGGGTTGGACGACGGTTCTTTCACCGTGAGCGGATGTGTCAGCGATATCTGCTGGAAAGCGTCCTTATCATCATCGGACCAGTACAACCCTGTGAAGTGCACAGTGTAGTCACCGACCTTATCGGCTTTGATATTGATATAAATCGTTCTGGCGGTTCCGGGCGGCACCGTGAACGTCCCGGCGACTGTTCCGGCTGCACCACCGTATCCGAATCCTTCCCCATAGACGTGAATCCCTGATGGCACGGCAATCTGCACATCAGAAGTCAGTGTTACGTTATTTAAGGATGGGTTGTTTATGTAGAGTTCAACAAGCCCGTCCTGCGACTTATCGATCACATCGTTTACCGGGCGCAGCGTCACAGTCGGGCCGACCAGAAACTTCGATTCGGTAGGCGCTACCGTTGGCTCAATAGCAGGAGCTGCAGTAGCATTTGTTTCATCTACAGTTGTGGTACTCTCCTGCGCCATCATTGGTATGGCAGATATGCATAGGCACACGATGCATATCGCAACAAGTTTCTTCATATTCATTTTTGATTCCTCTTTTTGTTAAAGAACAAAAATAATTTTATTATTGTATATAGAAAGTTCGTTTTATTCACTTGATTCCAGTGATCACATCCCGCCCGAAATCAAATACCGTGACCCTGTCATCCCCTTCATAAATATCGAGGCACAATCCGTCATCGATAACCCCGACAACCGCCGCATCAAGCCCGGCGGCTTCAAAAACCCTCACGCACTCGTCCGCATCCCGCGTTGTCACCACATAGCCGGTTGCAGGGTATATCTTTAACCAGTGGACAAAGTCCACCCCGCCAGGACGGGGTATAGCTGTTATATCGACGCTTGCACCCTTTCGGCTGGTTTCGAGAAGCATCCCAAGCGTCCCGATCGTGCCGGGGTTGCTGATGTCCTTTCCGGCAGTCACAAGACCGCGCTCCCCGAGCGTCTGCATGACCATGAACTTTTCGCGGACGCTTGCAGCGGTCTTCATCGTTGTACTGTCCCACGAATAGATCGAATTCTTCCCGACCTGCCCGTCAAGATCGTAGGCGAGAACGATCGCATCTCCTGCCTCTGCTGTGTCGCTCCGGATGACCGCGTCCCTCTTTGCGATGCCGACGATGGCAACCGAGCTTGAGGTGTACGGCGTATCCGGATGCAGATGCCCGCCGACCATCGGGACGCCGAACTTGGCGACCCCGTCCCTGATCCCGCGGACCAGTTCGGCTAATGTCTCTTTGGTGTCGGTTGCGAATATGTTGACCATGCCTATCGGGCGCCCGCCCATCGCGGAGATGTCGTTTACGTTTACAAGGACTGCGCCGTATCCTGCCCACCATGGATCCCCGAGCATCGCACTCCATATCCCGTCCGCTGCAAATAGCAGCACATCGTCCCCGCCGATGTCGATTATTGCAGCGTCGTCGCCGATATCCGCGATGCAATCCGTGTACTCGGATCGCACGGTCCCAAGGATCTCTGCGATGTCCGCGATCGACTTTTTCCGTGTCACTCCTTCGAAGTTCCTGATCTCTGACGCGATTGCCTCAAGGTTCATTATGATCTGGCTTGCGGTAGGATATATTAAAGGTGTGGGCAGCATCCGGTTTGTACGATCGACACATTTAAATGATATTGCGGCGGAAAGATTCTTTGCCTTTTGCGATAGTTATGCGGGGGTAGCCAAGCGGTCAAAGGCGGCAGACTCAAGATCTGTTCTCGAAGGAGTTCACGGGTTCGAATCCCTTCCCCCGCATTCATGGGTTTGTGCAATGTGAGTTCTCGATTTAGATTTGAATGGAAACTGACGCGGGAAATCGTGGCGTGGATGCCACTCAAAAAGAGTATATACTCGGGTAACTTGTGGATAAAATCAGTGAAATCAGTGTTAATCTGTGGCTAAAAACTTTTATCAGCCACTGATTTACACAGATTAACACAGATTGGGGGCTATCTGCTCAACATGAGATTTATTTAAAGGATTTCATACGGCATTCGATCCTATTCAATCGCCCCACCAAAGAGGATATTACTCGAACACCACATAATAATATGGTCAGGAGGTGAATTGCAACAATGGACATGGGAAAATTGGCGATCAGCATCATCGGTCTGATCGTCATTGCAGCAGTGGTAACAGTGATAGCAGCGGTAGTTACTGACAAGATTGACTCAACAGGTGATATCCCCGCGGGTAGCGCATGGAACTCAACAGAAAATCCTGGCATTTATACCGGTGCCGATCTATTGAAAGACTGGTGGTGGCTGGCAGCAATCGTAGTATTCTTCGGTGTTGTTGCGTGGGTACTATACAAAAATGGCATCGGCGGCGGAGGCGTGTGAACCCTACCCAGTCTTCTCTCTTTTTTGCGTACCCAATTGAATATATCTACACCACAACCGATTCCCCGGTCATCCCTGCGGGTTTCGGCACGCCAAGCAGCTCAAGCATCGTAGGCGCGATATCTGCAAGTTTCCCGTCCCTGACACCAACCACCGGATCCGCGACCAGTATCAGCGGCACCGGATTCGTGGTATGTGCGGTATACGGCGTGCCGTCCGCAGCAACCATCTTCTCGGCATTGCCGTGATCTGCCGTGATGATCGCAGACCCACCAACCTTCAGAACCGCATCGATGACCCTGCCAACGCATGTATCGACCGTTTCCACCGCTTGCACGGCAGCATCGAAGATGCCGGTGTGCCCGACCATGTCGCAGTTTGCATAGTTAAGAATGATCACATCGTACGACCCGATCCTCTCGATCACGGCATCGGTGACTGCATAAGCGCTCATCTCTGGCAACAAGTCGTACGTTGCCACCTTCGGAGACGGTATCAGGCAGCGATCCTCACCCGGATTCGGAGTTTCGACGCCGCCATTAAAGAAGAACGTGACATGCGCATACTTTTCAGTCTCTGCAATCCGCAGTTGCGTAAAATTCGTCTTTGATAAGACCTCGCCAAGCGTATTCTTGAGCTCTTCCGGCGCAAACGCAACCGGTACATCGATGGTTGCGTCATACTCGGTCATGCACACGAAACAGAGGTTACCTAACTTGCTGCGCTTGAAATGGCTGAAATCATCGTCCACGAACGCACGGGTAATCTGGCGGGCGCGATCCGGTCTGAAGTTAAAGAAGATGATCGAATCATTATCAGCGATCGGGACGTGGTCATTCAAGACCGTTGGCAGCACGAACTCATCGGTCTCGCCTCGTGCGTACGCCTTCTGCACGGCATCGGATGCACTCTCTGCGAGTATGCCATTCCCGGAAACAAGGGCGCGATATGCTTTTTCTATTCGATCCCAGCGGTTATCACGGTCCATCGCATAGTATCTGCCCATCACGGTGTTCACGCGGAATCCATCGACCGTGCCATCAATCACGCTGATATATTCAAGAGCGCTTTTGGGCGGCACATCCCTGCCGTCAAGAAACGCATGTACCTGTGTGCGCACCCCCACTGCCGACGCCATCTCTAGAAGAGCGAGGAGATGTGTGATGTGGCTGTGCACGCCGCCGTCCGAGAGAAGCCCGATCAGGTGCAGGCAGGAACCGTGCGTCTTCGCGTGTTCGATCGCTTTTCGTAGAACCGGATTTCTAAAGAACGTTTCATCAGATATCGCCTTATTTATGCGGGTCAAATCCTGATACACGATCCTTCCTGCACCAATATTCAGATGCCCGACCTCTGAGTTTCCCATCTGCCCCTCAGGAAGCCCGACCGCCTCGCCTGACGCCTGCAGGGTGCACGTCGGATATTCTTTGCGCAGGCGATCGAGATTGGGTGTCTTTGCGTGTGTGATCGCGTTGCCGCCGGTCGGCTCGGCAAGCCCGAACCCGTCAAGAATGATCAGGATCAGGCATTTCATTTCGTTCTCCGTATCTCTTTGTCGCAACATAGATCCCTAAAAGCGCGATCGCAATAGCGCCCACGATCGAGAGTATGAGATGCTGGATGCCGTAACCCTGCTGATACTCTGTGGTTGTGAGGATGTATGCGCTTGCAGACCATAGAAGGAGTCCGGCGGCAATGACGAAGAACGGGAATGCCCACGCCCTCCCGATGGCTCTCCCTTCGAGGCGCAGATCAACGATCTTCCCGAAGCCTAAGAAAAATCCGGCAGCCACATACCACTAGACCGAGGTCTGCACGAAGATCATCGATAATATGACATATCCCGGAAAAATATCGCCGGCGATACCGTCCCAGCAGGCATTTGCTCCCTGCACGGTTGCGATGATTCCGATTATGATCGCTGCGATATATGTGATGAAACTGATCTTACCCCTGTACAGGGACTCGGTTGCGGTTTCACGGTACCGGTCTATGGACGATCCGACACCAAAACCATTGTACAGAAGGTAAGTCCCGACAACCCCGAGAATGCCTGCAACCGCAAGTTCAGGTCGTTTTATTATATATGCTAGGGCAAAAGTGATGAAAGCAAGCCCGATCGGGATAAATATCGTGCCTCTGATCTTCGGATCACTGAGAACCTCTTTAATGAGGTAATATGTGCTCTCTATGCTCTCGCTCTGCTTGACCCGGATCCGCTTGACCGAATTTATCTTTATCCTCGACTCTATGATCGGCAGCACAGACTCGTCCTCGGCTCCGTCTGATACGAAGATCACGTTCTCAAACTCATCCTTGCCAAGGAGATCGTCGATCTGCAAAGCGATCTTGTTATCGGATACTACTCCGACATCACGATCCCCTGCTATGCAGACGATCTCAACGTCCGTGCCAGCTGCGCTCAACCGGTCGTACTCCTGTATCCCGCCAAAGATCGTGTTGATATCCGAATCCTCCGGATCCGCCACCGCAAGTTTCGTTGCTGCCTCTATGTTTGCGCTTCTACCGATAACCGGACTTGCGATGCCGGCTTTCCGTCCAATATCGTCATCCCGATCCAGGCATAATACAAGAGTTCTCATAACTCATAGCAGGTCAGACCGCTGAAGCAACATCAAATCCTCGGTACTGATCTTCTCCCCCCGTCTAAACAGATTGTATATCGACTCTGCCTCTTTTCTAACCTTCATTCGCTCCACTTTCCTCTTATCCTCTCTGCCTCTTCTCGTGATGCTGACAATCATCTTCTCCAGTTCCCTGATTTCCTTCTGGGTCTTGATGAAATGGTGATGATGGCGGTCTGCTTCGTCTTGAATTTTTACGAATTTTCTGTGGATGCGATCTGATTTGGCTCTGATGCCCTCACCTTCCCGAAACACCTTGATCATCTTATCATGGTATTCCTGTGCCAGATCCGCATATTCCGTAACCTTTTCGTGATACAGAGACGCCTCTTCACGCAGATCCTCCAGCTCCCCAAGCGCTGACTTGAGTTCTGCATTTCTCTCGATCTCTGTCATCTTCATCTTGTATTCGCTGACCAGTATGGCGATCGCGCCGACTAGTTCTTTCTCCTTTTCTGACGATAAAACGTTGGTCTGCTGCCTGAATTCAAGGCTTTCAATCTCTTTTTTGAGCTCGCTTACGGATGCACCGGTGAGATTTGCGTCTTTCTTGATTTCTTCGATCTTTGCATTGGCAGCATTGATCTTTTTGTTACATTCGTCCCTCTTCACCTTGTACTCGCTTACCTTTTTGTTGTGCTCGTCACGTTCATGTTTGAACTGCTGTGCCTCATCTGTCAGCATCCGCGATGTCCGATTCAACTTATTACGCTCTGCAGACCATTTGCTTGCCTCGGTATTCAATTCGTTGCGCTTGTCTCTGTACTCTTCGAGTTCTTTCACAAGTATCGCTTTTTTATCCTGTAATTCCTTCAACATTTGCTTGGTATCCTCCTTTTTCAGCTTACTGCTGATACTGTGCCTCTCCGTTTTCGGATCTTGCTCATTTCTCTATCTTTTCGATGATCGGAATGATCGCCCTCATATCTTTTTGATCGACCACTGCATCTGCGTACTCTTTCAGGATCGGCTTTGCATTGAATGCAATCGAATATCCGGCATTCGCAAACAGGTAAATATCATTCGCACCATCGCCGATTGTAATACACTCCGATGTGTCGATTCCACACCGGTGAGCAAGATCTTTGAGCACACGTGCCTTCGAGTCAGCCTCTGTCAGATTGCCGACCACTTCTCCGGTGAGTTTTTCACCGTTCGTAGCCAGATCGTTTGCGATCACGTGATCTATGCCAAGTATCTCGCCGATACGCCTCGCAGAGATCATAAAACCGCATGTGATCATAGCGGTCTGGTATCCCATGCGCTTGGCAGCATCCACCAGTTCTCTTGCGCCGGGCATCAGCGGGAGACTCTCGCAAGCATGCCTGACACGCTCGATGCTAAGTCCCTTCAGCAGACCGACACGCTCGCGGAGAGCCTCGCCATAGTCGAGTTCTCCGTTCATAGCCCGTTCTGTGATCTCTGTAACACGATCACCAACGCCAGCCGCCGCAGCAAGTTCGTCAATAGTCTCAGCGTCGATCAGCGTACTGTCCATATCAAAAACGATCATCTTCATCGAGTGATTATGATATTGGGCGTACTGATACTTAAATGTTCATGGAGACTGTTGACCTACGTTATGTTGGATCAAAATTCTCCGGTTGTTTTAGTGCACTTGTTTATCAGAAGCGAGTTGATTTCCTTCCAATCACTCAAAGCGCTATTTTTTACGCCCGATAGTATCATAAGCTATATTTAGTAGTTTCATCTTTTCCTCGGCATCCGGGTCAGTGGATCGGTCAGAATGATAAATCATGGAAAGTTTGCGATATGCTGCTTTTATCTCATTCTGGTGGGCATATGTACTGACGCCAAGCACTTTGTAATAATCCGATGTGCCCGTTTCGAAAGCGGTTTCAAAGTTATCGTATCGTGCACGCTTATCTGGGTCTGATAGCACACTATAAGCTTTATCTAATACATTCGCCGGTTTATCGGCATTCATAGAAAGTCTGCGATATGCGTTATTTACTTCATCCAAGCGGGCATCTGTGCTGATGCCGAGCGCTCCGTAATAATAAGGGGGCGCGTTATGTCTTTTTTCTTTTTTACGTCTTTCTTTTTCACGTCTTTCTTTTTCACGTCTTTCTTTTTCACGTCTTTGATGTGAAAATACCTTGTCACTTTCACGCTCGTGGGCGTTCCCATGGTTTACAGGGGTTTCTTTTTCACGTCTTTTGGCAAATCTGCCAACTTCTATAATTATAAAAATTAAAATGACAATCCAGATCCAATTAGATCTTGTTTTTATCGGAACCAAATTTTTAGACACCGGTACCGCCCTACCAGCAGAAATATATATTTCTTCAGTATGATCTTCATAACCCGATTTTACCAATTTTATGATATGGTATCCAGCTGACACATCAGAAACAGTCAATGGAGTGGTCCCATTATATACACCATCTAAATATACATTCGCATTAGGTGGTGTGGAAGATATTAAAACAGATCCTGTTTTTAG
>JAUVWP010000032.1 GCA_030604085.1 Methanosarcinales archaeon
AGACGGTCTCGATGGTCCATAGATCAGGTTTACTGTTAGAGATAGCCGTGAAGAGTGGCGCCCCACAGTTGGAACCGCCGGGAGCGTCAAACCCCATAGACGTCCCGTTCAGCCAGAGCACGTTGTTACAGGCTGTTGCACTAAAATACTGGTACTTGTTTGCCCAGTTGTCGTAGTAGGGTACAATCCTGCCACCATCACAAACGGTAACGTCCACCGGGTCGCCGTCGATGGTTTGGGTCGCGGCCGATGCCGTGCCACAGACAAAGAGTGCAGCAACAGCGATCAAGACCGCCGTGCCGCACCATCGACTCCTGATGCTTCTGCGGGCGTTCATCGTACCCCTGCCACTGTTTGCAGTTGGGCTGTCTGCTGCGGTGCAGACGGGCTGCGCAAGCGTGCGTAAAGAAGAGCGTCGGATGTATCATCTGTAGCGTTTACAATCGGTCGATCCTGTCTGGTGTTGTGTCCGGATTTCATGAGTTAACCCCTTGCCTCGTTTTCTCGGGCAGGAGGGTCGCACCCACAATTCGCAGGTTAACCACACCCGCCCCGGTTTGGGTCTATTATGATTCAAAACGATGATAAAGATTTCGGCTGCTGACGGGGTTGCGGGCAAGCAGCAGGGGTTGCACCTGCCCGCGGCGGAGCGTGATGTAGGTGAGCCGACAGTCTCGTCCCGCCCTCAGCTCCGCCGCCGCATCAGCATATACAGCGCGGCAAGCATCCCTGATCCGGACACCACACGGCGATGGCACATAGTCGTCCGCAAGAGTTATATATTACCGAACATAGCACACAACCAGATTACTCATTCGGAGAATAATACCATGAAACTACCTGTGGTCGAACTTCCAGACATTCAGGCAACCCGTCCTGCAATCCCGATTAACCTGACGCGCGTCGGCGTGACCGATGTCAAGAAACTGATCGAGATTGCGCGTGAGGGTAAGCGCCCGATCGTGCTCATCGCACGGTTCAACATCTTCGTGGACCTGCCGCCTGACCGCAAAGGCGCGAACCTTTCAAGGAACTTCGAGACGATCGATGAGGTTCTGGAGGAGGCGGTCGAGGCGCCGGTGTACGAGATAGAGGAGCTTTGCGGAGTTGTCGCACGCCGCCTCCTGACCAAGCACGAGTACGCGTCCCGCGCCGAGGTGCAGATGAACAGCGAATATGTGGTCAAGCGGGTGACTCCTGTGACAGAGATGCACTGCCAGGGCGTGGCTAACATTTTCGCAGAGGCGATCGCCACACGATCTGGCAACGACGGTGATATCACGGTTCGGAAACTCGTTGGCGCAGAGGTTCTCGGGATGACCGCATGTCCCTGTGCGCAGGAGATCATGCATGACCGCGCCAGACAGGAGTTGTGCGATCTCGGAGTTCCTGATGCCACGATTGCGCAGTTCTTGAGCAGGGTTCCGATGGCAACCCACAACCAGCGCGGACGCGGGACCATCTCCATCGAGGTGCGTAACGGATACGACGTCTCGCTTGAGAAACTGATCGACATCACAGAGAGCTCGATGAGTTCTGCGATCTTCGAACTGCTCAAGCGATCTGACGAGGCGTCAGTGGTCGATACTGCACACCGGAACCCGAAGTTTGTTGAGGACTGCGTCCGGACGATGGCTCATTCGATCGTGAAGGAGTTTCAGGATCTGCCAGACGACTCCATGATCTCGATCAAACAGATCAATGAAGAGAGCATCCACCAGCACAATGCCTGTGCCGAGCGGTGTGCCACACTCGGGGAACTGCGGACAGAACTGGCTGGAGTGATGCCGCTCCTGGACCAGAGCGCCTGAATCTGAATACCAGCCGTTCTTGGGCTGGGTCACGGCGACAGCGGAGGCGTCAGGAGTCCTGCGGTCTCAGGAAGACCAAACATCAGGTTCATGTTCTGGACCGCCTGCCCTGACGCGCCTTTCACGAGGTTGTCGATCGCGGAGACCACGACGATGCGATTCCCATCGCACGCAATCCCGATGTCGCAGAAGTTCGAGCCGCGCACATCCGAAAGATCGGGGATACCATCCCGCACCCGAACAAACGGTTTATCCCGGTAGAACTCATTATACAGCCCAAGCACCGCGTCATAATCCAGCTCCCTGTTCAGGATGAGGTGCGCTGTCGTTAGAATCCCGCGAATGGCAGGGACGACATGCGGCGTGAAATAAATGTTACCAATCGAGCGATCCAGCCGGCTTAACTCCTGAACGATCTCCGGAAGATGCCTGTGCGTGGTGATGTTGTAAGCACGGACGTTCTCTGCGAGGTTCGGGTAATGCGAGGTGGCTGATGGATCTGCGCCTGCCCCGGATACCCCTGATTTGGAATCAAAGATCGCATACTCAATCGATCCTTCGCTTGCAAGCGATGCTGCCGAAAGTATCGCACCGGTCGGATAGCAACCCGGATTTGCGACGAGATCCGCTTCTGAAATTCCCCCGTGCAGTTCAGGAAGACCAAAGACCGCATCCCCATCTCTCGGATCGGTATGCGGACGTTTGTACGTGTCTTCGAAGACCTGCTGCGACAGCCTGTAATCCGCGCTCAGATCGATGACGCGCGTACCGCCTGCGAGGAGTTCTGGGACGATATCCATCGCAGCGCCGTGCGGTACTGCCGTGAACACGACTTCGCACGCAGAAGCGATCTCCGCTGGCGCGGGCGTGGCGAAATCCAGATCGATTAGCCCTGAGAGGTGCCTGTGAACGTCTGTCACATGCGTGCCTGCAAGCCGCCTCGATGTCACGGTTCTGATCCTTACTTTCGGGTGCTGCAGGAGCAGCCTGATCAGTTCCCCGCCTGTGTATCCTGAGCCGCCGATGATTCCAATATCGATCATGGGTACTTTAGTGGCTGACAGATCAAAAAGATTTTTCGGTGGCGCGGGGGTTTCCAGGTTGTGGCTGGGTGGAGCGCATCACAGGGTTCTCACCACAGAGACCGCCCCACTCCCGATATGATCGGCGAATCTCACTTTAGCGCTTCGCATCACTCCTCGGTCTGCTCCACGATCACCTGCTCGATGTTGATCTTTGCATTCTTCAGGATGATCTTGATCCCGCCACCAGATCCGGATGACATTCCAGCGATCGGCATCGGAATACCAGCAGTCATGCCCGCGGCAGGCAACGCCCCAGGCATCACTCCCGCTACTGGTGCAGGCACCGGCGCGGCAGGGGCAGCAGGCGTCTTCGTCCCCGCTTCTTTCACTTTCGCTTCCTCCTTCGTCTTCCACTCTGCAACGATCGGATGCTTCTTCTCGATCAAAAACGCCTTTAATGAGTCGAGATCGGTTGCATCCTCCTCAGTTGCGATCGCATCCACGATATCACCCGGAATATCGTCGATCACACGGTCCTTGAGGTGCTTTGGCATCCAGCCGACCCGGTTCCAGCCGCCATCAGCAGCGATGAACTTGGGCGACCTGAAGTAGTTGATCCCGATTCCAAGGAAACCGACGACCTGCTTTCCGCCGCCGGTCTGTCCAGCCATGTTTGCGAACGTAAGCCCGTTTGGTACAGGGTCTGCGTAATCGCGATCCACCCATGCGATGATATCGAGTTCAGGGATGTAAAAGCCGACGACCTCGAAGCAGCCGCATGATGTGTGAGGATACTCAAAAAACGAGTGCAGTTTGATCTGAGAGTACTCGCCCTGCGACGACGATGCCGCAACCTCATTGACGCCCTCGTATTCGCCGCCCACCGGATCGATGCACTTCCCCTTCTCGATTGCGAACTGCGGACCTTCCGGATCGACCTTTGCGGCTGCCCTGCCATCGAACCAGTTGATCGCGCCGCAGAGCGAGACCCGGTCAGGCGTCACTACGCAGACATTGGTCGGGGCAAACGACTGGCAGAGCGTGCACCCGTAGAACGTGTCCACATCCTCGTCATGCAGATCGCGCGTTCGCGCGTCCCTTGCCTCGTATATCGCACGGATCTCTGGCAGTCTCTTCTCGATCTCGTCAGCGTCTGTGATGTAGAGGGCTTCCATCTTCTCGATGAAGGTCATCTCGTTTTTAAAGAGCATCATGGTCGCTTTTGCGAGTGGTTCGAACGAATTGAGACCTTTCTCGACCGCATCCTTGCTGATACGAAGCCAGATGTCGTACCGCTGATTGAGATGCATGAGACCGTTGATATAATTCTGAAAATCATGATTTCGCCGTTCAACGATCGCCTCAAGGTCGGGTTCGACTGCCTCGCCCGCGATACGGTAGATCATTGCAAAAGGATGCCTCTCGCCCTCGTTCATATCCGAGAGATCCGGACCGATCAGGGTGAACTTCCCGTCCTCGACTTCGTCCATGCCTTCGGCACGTACCAGTTCAAAGCCCTTGCTCTTCGGTCCTGCGAGTTCGATATACATGCCGTCCTTTCTGATCCGTTCCCCTTCGAACATGGGGGATAACTCAAATGGGAATTCGTCTGCCATTGGGTGCCTCCTGAATTAGATGATGAATCGTGACAATCTACTTAAACCTTATCGCTTCCATTCCATATATTCAAGTACCCTCCGGTAAAAGGATTGGACGATGTCAGCATCAGCGAGTTCAGACGATTACACGAAATGGAGTTTGATAGCATCCGGAGAGGGGGCAGGCAGGATTGCAGCCCTCTACTTTGCAAGCATGCGAAATGAGGCGATAGCAGACAGGATCTTACTCCTCAACAGCGCAAGAGCGGATTTAAAGAAGGTACTCGATGAGATCGCAGAGCATCTCGGGGGTAAAGAAGCGAAGGCCCTCGAAACGATCCGGAGAGAGCGCGTACAGCTTTTTGGCAGACAGAGCACAGGAACCGGAAATTTCTGGAAGGTCGGGGAGAATGAGGCGAGGATCGATTTCGATGAGATTATAAGAAGGCGAATCGAGAGTCTCGGGCTTACGAGCGGTGACGCGATGTTCGACATCATGACGCTCGGCGGAGGCACCGGCAACGGCAGTATCCCCTACATCATCGACCAGATGAAACACGGAGCAGGGAGAACTGCTTCCGGGCACAAGCACTTCGCGCTCTGCGTGTGGCCCGATCTGATCGAGGCGGATCACAGGCACTTCAATGCGATCTGCGGACTGTCCCGATTGCTCAAATATGGCGAGGATAGCCACCAGAATGCTGACATGGTGATGCTTGTCGATAACACGACCCTCGGAAAAAAGATCGAACTGGATGACGGCGAATCCAATTATTACTACGAGATCAACAGAATGATTGCGCAGGCGATCGATATGATGATGGCTCCGGGTAGGAAGAATACGAACCGGGTGATCGATGTAAATGACTACATCGTCTTCCCGTCGCATATCGGCGTCTACCATACCACGCCGTGCATGTCGCTTGGCAACGATGTGGACCTGATCAGTCTCGAATCTGCACTCGATGATGCGATCGAGAATGCGTTCTTCCCGATGGACCCCTCGACCGCAACCGTGGTCTGGCTGATCGTGCGCGTGCCGAAACGCTACTTCAATATCGGGCAGTTCGAGCAGCGGACGCTCGATCACAGGTTCAAGGGATGGGTAGAAGAGAACATCATTGGAAAATTGCGTTATTCGACTGTAACGTTTGTCGAAGAGGATATAGATACGTTTGATGTGCTTTTATTGCTCGGTGGATTTAAACTCGAAAAATTAGTTCCGGAATCATTCGAAAAATACCTGATTTTCAAGGAATTGCTGGAATTAAACGCAAAGAACGGTGAGATCTCGCTTGCGCAGTTCGGTGATGACGTAACCCTCTCGACCGATGAATTAAACCGCATCGAGCAGAACCTGCGGGATTACATGGCGCACATCGATGATGTGGTGAAACGGCTGAGCAAGTGAACTATTTAATCCCATAAAACCTCTTATAATTCTCTATCGCACGCCGCCCCTGCTCAGGATACCGGCTCAGCATAAAATCCACAAACTCCGCCACGCTCACACAGTCCTTCGTGAAATCGAGTAGCTCCTTTGCCAGCTTCTGAGACCTGTCATCTCCAGCCGGAATCTCAAACGATACGCAGAAATCGCGCACAGAAAAGCATCTTCTCCTGAGAATCGGCGAGATCGAACCTATGAGAACCCCATCTTCGAGTTCGACATAAGCAGGAACGCCTTTCTCATCTATCCGCTTGGAATCGGTCAACCCATAAAAATCGCGATACGAATGCAGTTCAAGGTAGATCGCGGGTTTTATCTCCTCGATCGCAGCAACGAGATCCCTGCCGTAAACCTCGTAGTACCGGTCCTCGAGAGTGCTTACATAAGCGCGATCTGTGAGTTTCGGAATGATCACAAGCGTGCCTGCCTCCGGAGCGTCCAGCGACTCAAGCAGCGCAGATGTATGCATCCATTCATCGCCGTGCAACCCCCCGACGAACAATCGCTTCGGATCACCGCTGCCGAGTGTGATTCTCTTTGTCATGCGTCCTCTTTATGAGATCTGCATAGATATGCGCTTGTCTTGTCGGTTCAGGGAATTTGTATCCGCGCAGGCAGTGCCTTGTTATCTCAATCGAACTCTCCATCGAAACCCGGTGCCCAGGCGCCACGATTATCGGATTGCAGTTCTCTTTCGACTTGAGCACCCATCCGATCTGTCTGCCGTCATACATGAGCAGCTGAACCGTCCCTGCACCCGCTGGCTGCTCGGATGTTCCGCAGAGGATGCTTTTGGAAACGCCGATTGTTGGAATATCGAGCGCAACACCGATATGCGTTGCAAGCCCCGCGGATCTCGGGTGGTTGATGCCGCATCTACCGATCATCAGGAGTTCCGGCTTCTCGGGAAGTTTCCTGTATGCCGAAACGATCGCCTTACCTTCGCGGAATGCGAGAAACGTCGGGATGTACGGGAACTCTGCGGCTTTAATAGCGTAAACATGGCTTTTCTCTTCCATTGTTCTATAATCAAGCGTTACGATTCCTGATATTACTTTGTCGTCGAAGAACGCCTGATCGACTCCTGCTATCGTCCGTATTTCATCGAACCGATCCTCAGTCTCTGCGTGTGCTGCAACTGCCCGCTGCACATCGAGGAGCAGTCTCTGGTCGCTGGTTGCAGGGAATAGGTCGATCATAACGGTTTCACTACAATCCTTTGAATAATGCTCTGAAATGTTAGAATTTCAAATTACACTTTACGTGGCAGTATACATTACCCGCGCGAGGGATGCCTTTATTTGAGTATATATGGACCATATTTCTTAAGTGCTAAACTTAGAATTATGCCATAAAATATAAACATTAAAATGTAAGTATATTTCGGAGCAATTCCTTGTGTTTGCTGTACCGCTTGTACTAACCATGTACCAAGAGACATTAAAATTAACAAATAAGGTACTAATACCGCAAGAACAACCACTCCATATCTCACGATACTGAACTTCCTGTTCTCTTTACGCGTGAGCAGATCTGCATGGGGTGATTTTAACCCGTGTAAAGACTCTTCTTTTCCGGTAGTGTCTTGTTTCATCTTTCTATTTTGCGCTTAAAGGCATGTAAGTCACCAAACCCATGACCTAAGTCCAATGCCTGTACATCCCGCCCCTCGCATTGCCAACGGCTTTTGCTCCGCATTCGGTTTGGCTGCGCCATGTGATGTACGTCAGAACTCATCTTACATAAAACCCCTACAAATGAAACCATCGAAACCAGCCGGCGCGGCAGTCACCGCGTCCGCCATAGATTTATTAGCAAACGATCCCAAGAGACGGTATACCCGAATGCGGGGGTTGCCCAGCCAGGTCAAAGGCGATGGGTTTAGGGCCCATTCTCGCAGGAGTTCGTGGGTTCGAATCCCACCCCCCGCATTTTCGAAAAAAGCGTCTTCAAACCTCGCTCCTCCGGGATTCTTTCCATTCAACGCCTGCCCCGAGCACCTGTTTTTTCAGTGCGGAGACTCCGCAGAGCGTAATCAGCCAGAGATGCGCGATGAGTCCAAACGTCCGTACAACCGCACTGCGCAGACCATACCTCTGCCACAACCGAAGCCCGTACAACGGCACGAGCGGTGTAGCAAGAAATGCGACAAAGGGCAGCGTCAGCGAAAGAAACCACGCCAACCGCCTCGACACAGGGATCTTCGACCGCAGAAACGATCCCAGGTATGTGCGCAGCCCCTGATATGCGCCGGTTAACCACCTGACGCGCTGATTGAAGAGATCGCCGATGCTGGACGGCGCCTGTTCACCTACAAGCGTCTCCGGAACGAATACGCCGACGAAACCCGAAAGATATGCTTTCTGGGTGAAATCAAGATCCTCGCACGATACTGACTCGTTTAACAGGTCAAATCGATATTCTTCCATGAGTTTCGCATTCAATACCCCGATCAGACCGTTGAACTGGTTGAATCCACCCATTCTCTTAAATATCCGGTAAACATCGGAAAAAAAGAAATATTCCGCAGCAATCGTCTGGGTCACGATGTTTTCATCCGCATTCGTGACGAAACGTGCGCTGCTTGCGATTATCGCATCATGGTTCGATCTCAGTGCACCCACGCATTCGACCAGGAAATTCCGCCTGGGGCGGCTGTCCACATCAAAGAGCGCTAGGTAGTCCGGTATAGTTCCATACGCCGCGAGAGCATCGTTGACAGCGCCAGCGCGCCGCCCACGGTTGTCCATGCGGGCAAGCACGGCAACCGGCATCTCTTCTAAAAATTTCAGGCGGTCATCATCCCCCTCCTTAAGATCAAGGACATAAGTGACCCGGACATCCAGATCCCCCTTTTCAAGATCCAATAGACAATCTACGGATTTTTGGAGCACAGATAGCGGCTCAAACGACGCTACCGGTACGATGACAGCCAGTTCTCCCATCACTTGAGGAGCAGGGTGATTATATCAGCGCCCTGCGTGGCAATAACGATCAGGTTCAACACGATGCCGATGAGCGCTCCGATGATCAGACTGGTGATGATCCGGATCTTGATGATGAGAACTGCTGCTATAATTATAGATATGATCAATCCGATGCCGGAACTCGATCCGATCATGCTTAAAAGTTTAACTGACCCGGATATCCATTCCAGCAGTACCGAGACTGCATTTATTCCGAATACGATTCCCACTATCACGCCGATTATGGTGAATGTATTGTTTCCCATGGTGTCACCCTGCCATCAATTTTGCAATCAGTTCAGATGCACCCGATCTCCTGTCGCCATGTAGATCACGTTCTCGCAGATGTTCACGGCATGATCCCCGATCCGCTCGAGATACTTCGATACGAAGAGCAGGTGCGAGATGTTGGCGAGTTTCTTCGGATCCTCCACGAGATATGTCAGGAGTTCCCTTCTGACCTGATCATACAACCCATCGACAAGATCGTCCTTCTCTGCCGTCGCATAAGCAAGATCGCTGTCAGAATCGTGAAATGCCTTGATTGCGGAATTTAGCATCTCACGCGTCATATCTGACATGCGCGGGATATCGATCAGGGGTTTCACGTGTGGCTCTCCTTTCGAGTATATGGTGACTCTTGCAATATCGACAGCAAGATCACTCATCCGCTCAAGGTCGATCTGGATCTTAAGTGCTGTCGCAATCGTCCTGAGATCGACTGCCATCGGCTGCTGGAGCGCGATTAATCGCAGACATGCCTTCTCGATGTCACATGCAAGATCATCCACCCCCACATCCTTATCGATCACCGATTGAGCCAGCGCTGCGTCCAGATCCTTAAGCGATACGACCGCATCATGGATGATCGCATCAACCATGCTGCCAAGTTTTATGATGTTTTCCTTAAGATCTTCCAGTTCCTGCTCGTACTGATTCCTTACCATTGTAACCTGTTATGTATCCGAAGTTATATTAGATTTTGCGATCCATCAGCGCACGATCTTTGATATACCGAGTTCGAGGATGTCCTCTGCGCCAAGACGCTTCAGTTCCGGGATTAAGATATTCACGGTCTCCTTCGCAACCACGGTCTCGACCGCGTAATATTCGGAGTTGTATAGCTTGGTCACGGTCGGCAGTTTCATCGCAGGCAGGGAAGCTATCAACTCGTCAAGTTTCCCTGCTGGCACATTCATATCCAGAAGCACCTTGCCACGAGCCTCGATGACCGCAAGAAGCAGTGTTCGTATCTCCTCGATCGCTATTCGCTTCGTGGAATCGTTCCAGCTATCCTTGTTCGCGACCAACTTCGTTGTCGATTCGAGCATCACGTCGATGATCTTTAGGTTGTTCTTCCGAAGCGTCGATCCGGTCTCGGTGACATCGACCACGACATCCATCAGATCAGGAACCTTCGCCTCGATAGCGCCGTAAGAGAAATGGATCGTTACAGGAATCCCGAGTTTCTCGAAATAACTTCTCGTGATGTTTGGGTACTCGGTCGTCACCCTGCTGTGTGGCTTGATATCGGACGCGCTTTTTATTTTTTGGTCATCAGGCACCGCAATAACGATCTTGACGATCCCGGACCCTTGCTTGCTGTATGGCATGTCAGCAATCTCGATCACATCTGCGCCGGACTCGATCACCCAATCGTGCCCTGTTATTCCCACATCGAAGTATCCTTCAGCCACGTAACCGGCAATCTCCTGCGGACGCAGGATCTTCACTTTTCCTATCCGCGGATCGTTAATCTTTGGGTTGTACTCCCGTTCGGTCCTCTTGATCTCGAGATCCGCCTGTTTGAAGAGGAGAAACGTCTGCTCCTCAAGGCTTCCTTTTGGTATTGCTATGCTCAACATCGATGTAACTCTGTGGTGGCGCATTAATAGTTTTCTTGTCAGCGGCGTTGATTCGTTGATCTGTCCAGAGGTCGTTATTCGATGACCATGTGGTAGGAACCACAAGATACACAGTCTGCGAAGCGGCGGCGCAGCCATCTCCACAAGATTTCTGTGTTAATCTTGTGTAATCTGTTGTGTCAAATCGATCCCACCCAAGCGGTAAAAGTCACCGGATTTAACCACAGAGAGCACAGAGAGCACAGAGTTCTTAAATCGATCCTCCGTGTCCCTCTGTGTCCTCCGTGGTTGTATTTCCTACTGATGTCATTTATGTCAGTCGCGGTGTTGTGCATCCAACTGACCATTACATAATCTTGTGTAATCTCGTGGTTTTATGTAGATATCCACACAATACTCGAGTAAGTACGTGCAGAGGACGAGAACATTGAAATTGCGCTTAATAATCTGAAAGATTGGAAGATGCCATGGAGCGAGAAGAGAAGACCGACCGGGAAACAGCGATGATTCTTGCAGCAGAGGACGTTAGGCACCTGTTATCGAGAGGATACCCGCGCACAGGCGTCATACGGTTTGTGAGCGACCATTACCGGCTGGAAAATAGGGATCGGTATATACTGATGCGTGTCGTCGTCGAACCGGGGGTTGCGGCATTGCGCATCAGGAAAAGGATACCATGCGCCGGCATCAAAGATAACGACGTTATGGTAGATGGATACAATGTCATCATCGCAACAGAAAGCGTGATTTCAGGGGAATCGGTATTCTTATGCGATGATGGATTTATACGGGATATCAGAGGTGTTTTCAGGAACTACAAAAATCCGGTGGAGGGTGTTTGCAGACAGGTTCTTGAGATCCTGTCCGGATACGAGCCGGATTCTGTTACCTTCCTCTTCGATTCCCAGATCAGCAAGAGCGGTGTGCTTGCGCGGTACATTCGCGGACTGCTCCCCCAATATTCCATCTCAGGGGACGCACGAACATCAAAGCATGTCGATTTCGATCTGAAGCACTGCGACATGGTTGTTGCAACGGGTGACGGTAATATCATCGATGAGGTGCGATCTGTGGTGGACATTCCCGGATGCATACTTGAGAAACTTGGCAAAAAGGCGTGCACGATATAAATGACGGTAAAATAACAGCTCTGGTGTGTGCAGGTACCCAAAAAGAGCGGCGAACCTGTTCGTAGTTTGCTTGTCGGTATGGGCGCATTTGAGAGGGACGCAGCGGTTCAGAGGGATGACGATTATCTATATTTCCCGGTTAAATATGAAATTGAGATCAGAGATCAATTTCCTGATGTTAGACTCCTGCAGAGGGACTTTGAGTGCATAGAAAGGCAAACGTTCGAGGATATCCTCGGATTTACCCCGTCTTATGACATGATCGGGGATATTGCGATCATCGATGCCGACGATCCCGATGCAGAGATGATCGCGGACGCCATTCTCCTGATGCACAGGCACATAAAGACCGTTCTTGGAGCGCTGTCACCGGTGCAGGGCGAGTTTCGGATCCGGGATCTTCGCGTGGTTGCGGGCGAGCCAAAGACTGAGACTGTGCACAAGGAGTACGGCTGCCAGTATGAGATCGATCTTGCACGCGTCTATTTCACGCAAAGACTCGCAACCGAACGAAAACGCATCGCTGATCAGGTCGGTGGCGGGGACGTCGTTGTCGATATGTTTGCAGGCGCAGGACCTTTCAGCATCCTTGCCGCAAAGTCAGCCAGGGCGGTGGTGGCGATTGATAAGAATCCGGTGGCGACCCGGTATCTGGAAAGGAACGCACGGTTAAACAGGATCAGTAACATGCGGATCATCTGCGGCGATGCGGCAGACGTCGCGCATGATCACGATCTCGCCCATATCGCGGATCATGTGATCATGAACCTGCCGCACTCGGCAGACGAGTTCCTTGACGAGGCGTTGACGATCATAAAACCCGGCGGCATCATCCATTATTATGATATCAGGGAGGAGGATGATCTGTTCGATGGTGCAGAGGCGGCGATCAAGGATGCCGCAAGCGCCCGCGATATGACTGTGCGGGTTCTGGACCGGCGGATCGTCAGGTCGTACTCGCCGCATCAGTACAATGTCGTGCTGGATGTGGAGGTGTGCAGGGGCTGATATGCAAAAAGGGGATTTGGCGGGGTTTATGTGGGATGAGTTTCAATTTAATGACTTATAATAGTGAAGAATGAATAAACAATTGTGATATTATGAATAATGAAAGTATACCTATTGTTGGTGGAGAACAAACGCCAGAAGTCCTATCAAAAAATCTTAAAATTTTAAACAAAGATGTCATCGAATTTTCGGTCAAAAACATGTTTATAGCCGAATCAGTATTTATAAAAGAAACAGGTATTTCTTTTGAACCTGATGAGCATAAAAATGCCATCGGAGTTATTAAACCAAAAATCATCGATGAAGACCATGTAAGGTCGTCATTTAAAGAAAAAGATAAAACTGTAAATATACTTTCTCTTTTATATGATGTTGGAGACTGGAGGACTCGAATACCACGAACCGAAATTTCAATGTTGCATGTTTTAGAGCCAAGGCATTTAACAATAGTAGATGATGTTTTGAAATCAGTCTCTGAGAAAATGAATGACGGGGAGAGTGAAATATATTTCAGAGCCTTGGAATGGTATAGGCATGGTATAAATTCTAAAAGTCCATTCAATGGGTTTTTAGCTTTCTATAATTCAGTAGAACTTTTCTCAGACGAATATTGCTATTCAAAACACAAATCAGAAGTAAGGAAGTCGAAAACTGAAAAAGGTGAATGCATAAAGAAATATTTCGAAAACTTATCAATCACGTCGATTAGCGAAATTGAAAGAAAACATATTAGTGAGTGTTATGAAAAATGTTTAGAAACTAGTTCAAAAAATAAAATGATTTTCACTTTTGAAATGGTTTTTGATGGTGATGAAGAAAAGACGAATGAATTTTCAAAGAAATTTTTTGAAGAAAAAGACAATTTTAAATCAATAAGAAATGACATCGCACACGGGAATTTGTCAGAATATAGGGAAGCTGATAGATTACTTGTTAAAAGGTATCTTTCTGAGATTCAACGTATGGCAAAAAAATTTCTAATAAAAATAAATTCGTAATATTATATTACACATACCAGCGGGATGCTTTCCAATTTATTACGGGATGGGGCAGGGCTTAAGATCACAAATAAATTCACAGACAGTTATATAGGGCAGGTATATCCAAAGTCGAATTCTGAATGAGTGCTTAGAGAAAAAAACTTGCAGAAGCATCGTTAAAAAACTAAGAAATGCACCTCGTTCGAAATATTGCACGCCAAAAAACAAGAAAACATCAAAGTTATGAGCATCCTTCAGATGCCCCGGACTTCGCAAAGCAGTCCGGGGTCCGTGACTTGACAGCCCCTACCCGAGGATAATTTTAAATGCCATAACCAGATATTAAACCTGAACGAAAGGAGGTGAACAGGATGGTAGAAATACCTGAACTAAGTAAGGAAGAGACCCAGAAAATCGCTTCAGAGATGTTTGTTGGAATTCTGGTAGGCACAGGAGCTTACATCCGGCAAAAACTGGGACCGGAGGCAGAGGATGAACTTGGGACCATGGCGGCGCAGGGCTGTGCCATGAACCTTAATGCACTGGGCGTCGATACTCCGCTTAAATACGCGCTCCACTATGCAACCATGAGTAAAAACCTGCATGGCAGCGATGTTCGAGTAGAAGGCGATTCCGAGAGTGCCATTCTCGATACGAAGACGTGTTCTACGTTAAAGGCAGCCATGGAATTCAAGGAGAAGGGGATGCCGATATCCCGAGAGGAGTACTGCCGCGGTTGCATAGACGGATACCACAAGAAAGTGGCAGCGAACATCGGGATGAACCTGGACGCAACGTTTACAAAAGATGGGTGCAGGATGACGATAACAAAGTGATCCGGAAACCGCTATCCAAATAATGCCAGAGATAAACATCCCGAAATACTACGACAACCTCGCATCCGACTACGATACGAGACTCGTAAATCCGCAACTCGACTACATGCGGACGGTTGAGGATTCGGTGCTGTCTGACAACTTAAAGAATCTGCACGGCACCATCCTCGATGTCGGCTGCGGGACCGGGAAGCAGACGCTCGATCTGGCAGGGCAGGGCTTTGACGTGATCGGTCTCGACATCTCTTCAGAGATGATCCGCATCGCAAAGAAGAAGGCAGAGGATGCAGGGCTTTCGATACCATTTGTCATCGCAAGTGCGGATGCGCTCCCGTTTAAGGAGGGGTGTATGTCGATGCTCATCTCGATGTTCTGCGCGTATAGCCATATCCCGGAGTACGATCAGGCATTTCGCGAGATGCACCGCGTACTTGCGGATGGGGGCAAGGCGATATTCACCATCGTTAACCGGTGGAATCTCAACTGGTGGCTCAGGCACACGCTCGTTGGAAACCGTGACTGGGTCAGGCATGCCCTTAAAAACAGGGACTTCGTAATCGACGGACTCTGGACGTATTATTTCTCAAGAAAAGAATTTAAGAGGAAGATGAGGGGCGCAGGGTTTCAGAAGGCGCGCGTTGGCAGTGTGATGATCTTCCTGTACCCGCATCTGCAGCGCATCGAAGCGGATGCCTCCCTCTACCTGCGAGTTTCCGGCAGGATCGAGAACGTGGTACGCTGGATCTTCCCGTTTAACGGTCTTGGCTACTACCTGCTTGCAATCTGCACGAAATAACCGGTAAGCCCAGCAGTCGGCAGTCCGTCTCAAGTCACCCAGAGGGTGCGCAGGAGTGAGAAGACCGGAACACCCTCGATCGTGCCCTTCCCGAGTTTGTCGATGAGCACCGCAATCGCTATTGGTTTTGCCCCCACCTCGGTCAGTTGCTTGATCGTCTCTGTAAGCGTTCCGCCTGTGGTGATCACATCATCAACGAGCACACAGGTCATGCCCTTCGCATCTGCGAAGTTGTGGCTGAAGATGCCCGAAGCGTCCGTATTCTCAGTGCCGAAGAGTTGCTTGTTCGGATAGAATATTGCGAGTTTGGTGCCGAGTTCGTTTGCAACGATGCTTGCCAGCGGGATGCCGCTTACAGCGATACCGACCACCGCGTCGATCTCTGCTACGTCCTCGACACTATCAAGGATCAGATCCGCAACCGCATCAGAGATGCACCGCAACCGGTACGAACTCTCGCCGATGCTGCGCCAGTTCATCGACATATCCTGCGGTGCGCGGAGTTCTGTCTTCTTGCCGGCATGTGTCAGTAGGTACGTGACAGTCTCCTTAGAGACGTTGAGCTCGTCGGCGATCTGCCCGACCTGCATGCCATTCTCCTTCATTTCAATTGCACGTTTTGTTAATTCATCAATGCCGTTCATACTGATCACCTATGTTGTGTTAACGGGCTCGCCGCGATTCGAACACGAGTCATTGGGTCCGAAGCCCAATAGGATATCCGCTACCCTACGAGCCCATGCAGTAATGGGCACCTGTGGTGTCCATCGATGCCACAGCCCGCAGGGCTGGGCATTATTACCATCTCCCGCTGGAGTTGTAAAGTTATCGGAAGATGAAACCATATCCGACAAACCTCTGTTTCTCATCCAGATTGGCGAGAATAAATCGGTCTGATTCGGCATAAGCGATCTTCTTTGAACCTGATAGCGTAAGAGTGCACTCACTACCGGGTGAAGCAGTGTCCGCGCCCGCCCCGTTTACCACGATCTCTTCGATGCGTGCGGGTGCCGACTGAAGCCCCATGAAGAGATGCAGCATATCCCCGACCGCAATCTCTTTTGTGAACTTTGAAAGCGTGGTGTTAAGCGTAACACCGGTGGAAACAATCTCCTGCCCCTCTTCCGAGATCATATCTCCGCGCTCCACATCCTTCGGTTGGATATGCTTAAGCGCAAGCCCGACTCTCGCGCCAGCCGCCGCGCTCTTTGCGTCAACGTCATGCAGCTGGATCGACCGTATCTCGACAGGTTTCTCTGCCGGCATCATGAGCATCTTATCCTTTGCATGTATCGTGCCCTGCTTGACCACGCCCAGAATCACGCAACCGATGCCGGTAACATTAAAGACGTGATCGACAGTCACGCGCGCCGGGAGCGCGTTTAACTCCGCGGTCTCCTGATCCACAACCGCGCCCGCAGAAGATATCATCTCTTTTAGCTCTTCCATCCCTTCAAACGTCTCGGCAGATACGATGGCGCACTCCCAGTCCTCGATGACCGTGCCCGCGCCAATTGTCCGGATCTTCTTCTCCAATTCCTCGAGTGCGTAAGGATACGATGTATCGGATTTGGTCAGCACGATTATCCCGTGCTTGTAGTTTAACAGGTCAAGCAGGACGATGCACTCGCCCGTATATGCATCAAGTCCTTCTGGCGGGACGCAGAGGAGTACTATATCGGATAGGTCAATTGCGGTCAGGAGAGGTTTTACGGACTTTGGATAACCGGTGGCATCGGTTATCGTGAGTATGGTTCCGCTCTTGGCAAAGTCGTAGATCGTGACGTCTGAAACGTTTCCTTTCTTGCCAAGTTTGGATGCAAGCGTTGTTCTTCCACTCTGCTCACCTCCGATGATTGCTATTTTTGTCATGTTTACTCGTTCGTATCCCTGTGATATATGCTTGCATGGTGCTGTGTTATATGCTCTGTGCTAAAGCTCCCGCAGCTCTGCTATGCTCCTGATCACGGCATCCGGCTTGATCCGGGATTGCCTGACGCTCTCCGCAGTCTCAACGCCGGAGAGCACGAGCACGGTCTTCATGCCGTATCTGCTGCCTGCGAGAATATCGGTCTCGAGACGGTCGCCAACCAGCGTGCATTCGTGCGCAGGAAGTCCCAGATGGTCGATCACAGCATCCATCATCGGCGGGTTTGGTTTGCCTATCACAAACGCAGATCTCCCGGATGCCGTCTCAAGCGCACGCACGATAGCGCCTGCGCCCGGCAGGAAACCGTGTTCCACTGGAAGAAGGGGGTCGGTGTTTGTTGCGATGAGTCCTGCCCCGGCAAGGATGTTTTGAAGACCGATTCTTAATTTTTTGTAAGTGAAATCCCTGTCAAGACCGACAACAACAAAGTCCGCAACCGCATCTTTACCCATATCCTCGCCACTACCCTCACCCAGGTCCTCGTGCCCGCCCGGATAGATCTCGTGCCCCTCTGCTTTCAGTTCATGTATCAAGCCCGCCTCGCCGATCGGATAGATCTTCTGTGCCCCGTACCGCTTCCTGATATACACGGCAGCAGCATATCCGGCAGTGATCACGTCGCTCCCCCTGCACCGGATGCCGGATGCGTTTAATCTTGCAGAGACCGCGTCCCTGCTCTGCGTCGAGTTATTCGTCAGGAAGACTACTCTCGCGCTCTTCCGCAACCTATTGACAGCATCCGGCGCACCTGCTATCACTTCACTGCCACGGAATATCACGCCGTCGAGATCGAGAATGTACGCCTCCATCATTATCATATACGGATGACGCTCTATAAACTTGCCTTCGCACCCGTGCGGAGGGTTTTCTCACTTTCACCCTACTCTTCGAGTACCTTTATCTATCCAGATGTTCGAGGATTAAACATGAGTCCAATGCCAGGGGAAATATCATGATCGATGAAACATCCGAACGGATACAAAAGCGGTTCCTCGAATTGAATGTCGATATCGAACTTCCCGAGATCGAGCGACGACTTAGCGATCTGACCGAACGGTTCAAGGTCCCGATCGCAGAGGCAGAGCGAAGCGTCGTCAGCTACTTCCTGCGGGAATGCAAGATCAAGCGGGAGGACTATTACGGCACGCCGCAGGGGGCGGCATCGTCCACGCGGATAGCCGATATCAACCAGAGCGAACAGTGGATCAACCTATATGCAAAGGTTGTGCAGTTGTGGGATAGCACTTCCCCCGCGATCGATCAGGTCGGGCTCATCGGAGACGAGACGGGCACGATCAAGTTTGTTAAGTGGACAAAATCCAGTTTACCGGCACTCGTTGAGGGGAAGAGTTATTCCCTTGAGAATATGACCACTGATGAATGGGATGGGCGTTTCAGCGTGAAGATGAACCGAACCACCCGCATCCAGGAGCTTGATGAGGAGGTCGAAACCCAGGACCGGGAGGCACAACTGATGCAGATCGATGATATTAACCAGAGCGGACAGTGGATCAACCTCCGTGCAAAGGTCGTCCAGTTGTGGGAGAGTGAGCACGAGTCGATCGATCAGATCGGGCTCATCGGAGACACGACAGGCACGATCAAGTTTATGAAGTGGGCAAAATCCGAGTTACCGGCACTCGTTGAGGGCAAGAGTTATTCATTCGAGAATCTGACGACAGATGAGTTTGAAGAACGGTTCAGCGTGAAATTCAACAAAGGATCATCGATTGAGGAACTTGATGAGGATATTGAGACCCCTGATCGGGAAGCGCATCTGATTGCGATAGACGACATCAACCAGAGCGGACAGTGGATCAACCTCCATGCAAAGGTTGTCCAGTTGTGGGAGAGTGAGCACGAGTCGATCGACCA
>JAUVWP010000171.1 GCA_030604085.1 Methanosarcinales archaeon
CCCGGAGATGTCAACGTCATTAAACTTGAAAAATTCCGATCCTTCCCCCGGTACTCCAGAATCGAATTCAGTGAGCGATTTTGCAGTCTTTGCAGGGTCTTCTGCAAAGAGTGTTGCCTGCGCATCCCATCCATGGGTTGCAAAGGCAGCCAGAATGCATTCGATGAGTAAAACCGCAGGAATTATCGGAACAGCCGATCTGATGACTTTCTCATCCATAAGCGTTCATAATTTCCTGTATTATTAATACTTTTCGCATCTCACCAGTCTACGACCTGCCACTGCCAAGGCGGTACGCAAGCAGCAGAACAGATGCTACGGCGATGACTCCGAGACCCGGAGAATTCTTTTTTGCATCCTCTTCGCCCCGATCTGCCGAAACGTCCGTCGGCTTTGCTGCCACACGCTCGCCGCCTACAAGCACATCGATCGTCTCCCATGTGTGTACATCGACGTCTGATCTATCCGCGATCTCGAACTGGTATGTGCCCGGTGCGAGGTCCTCGCTCGCACGGATCGTGATCCGGTAGGTCACAGACTTTCTAATGTCAACTAACTTCGCCCCATCGTTGTCAACGATCGATATGCCGTCCGGGATCGATCTGGTGTTTATATCCGCGTCCGCGTACTGGGATCCTGCGTTCCTGAGCGTCACATCGAATGCCGCTTCGGATCCGGGCTCGATCTCGACTACGGGTGGCATGTCTGTGAACGTGATGCGGTCGTATGCAACGGTCGTTGCATGGCAGCCCGGGATCGATGCAATGATCAGGATGCCAATTCCGAGTAGTGTGGTTCGGTTCGTTCTACCATCTCCTTACAGTTCCATATTCTCAGCCGCCGCCTGCAGGATCATGAGAGCGTCGAGGGATGTGACGCTGTCGTCGCCACTGACATCGGCTGCGTCGTTGTGTACGCCGCTTGCTGCGATCGCAAGCGCGATTGCGGCATCTGCGGAGGTGATCTGGTTGTCGTGGTTAAGGTCGCCTTTTGGCACCGTATGTATCGGGAATCGGTAGAGGTAGTGATCATCTCCGATTGCTTCCGGATACCCGGGTATCCTCTTGTTCGGATCAAACGAACAATCATCTATATTATTTCGATTATCCCGCGGCGTAGTGAAGACTGCCCAATCTGACTCGCCAGTCAGGTACTTTGTCCCGCCTTTATCGACATTGAAGTAGCAGACCATCTTGATGTTGGGGTGATTCTTGATCGACTCGTATGTCTCCTTCACCCATTCTCCTTTCTTTGTGTTGTTGGATGCCCCTTCCTCGACGCAAACGCCTTCCATTCCTGTGCTGCTCTCATATCTTATGTCATCGAGGTAGATCGTGCAGCCGCCGGGGTTATACGCTTCACTGACACCCCAGTAGAACCCACAAACGACGTTACTCAAATCACCGCCGGTTAGATCATCGATGACATATCTCTGCCAGATGCTTGTCAGCGTAACAGTGCCTGTTGAAGAGCCGACATCGCCTGCTGTAAATTCTACCTGCTCTCCGCCGGATTCACCTCTTGCCCAGAAGGTCAAATTATCAGCACCCCTCAGGTCATATCCACCCTCCTGCCAGCAG
>JAUVWP010000047.1 GCA_030604085.1 Methanosarcinales archaeon
AACATAAAGAAATTCGCCCTTCAGGATCAAAACCTGATTGGTGTAATAGCACCGGCGGGCAGCCGGGGTGAGCCTGTTGGAGATGTCATCGATGGATGAATCAATGAATCAGGAAGGATTCCTCGCTCTTCAGAGCGGGGAGGATGTCAATACCGATATAGGACAACTTCATCTCATGCGATTGGGAGACATTATCCATGTGGCGTCGGCTGACACATACACCGTTAAATTATGTGACGAGAATAGTGGGTTTGCCGGGCAGTTTGTTTCGATATCAACGTCAGACGCCACGATCATCGGGGTCGTCACTGGAGTATCGCATTCGGTTAAGGATGATATGGTTGGCTATCTATCACAGGATAAAAAAATCAAGTACCAGCCATACATAGAGGACTATAAGAACAGTTACTGCACCGTGTACGGGCTTGGGACGCTTTCTGATGGCGGTGGTGGCGCGGTGTATGCGATCGACAGGTCTCCGCATATCGATGATCCGGTTAAGCCGGCATCCCCTGATGAGATCGTGCGGTTCCACACTGCCGGCGGAAGACCGTGTGCCCCGTACTTCCACGATCTTAGGGATCGGTTGCAGTCGCCTGTTATTCTAAAGATGATCGACGAGATCCGGGATGCGGTCCCGGAAAGTGAGAAGATGCTCGATCTCGTCAGGAAGTACATGAAACGGGTTACTTAACTGCGATCTCGACAATTTAATTCTTATACTCATCGTAACTACTCGGGTCGGCAGAGAGCCCTCGCATCCGCGAAACCTCGAAAAACGAACTTCACATCACCGGCATCCGGGGCGAGTCCATGGTGGCGGACTTGCGTTCCCTGACATACCTGACGATCTGATCCGCGCACCCATCCACGTCCATAAGATCGCTCCGCACCACAACCTCCGGGCGTAACGGCGCCTCGTACTCGACATCCACGCCCGGCACGGTTCCACCTTTTCCCGCGCCCGCATAGATCTTGGCTGGCGCATATCCCGTGTCCCGGACCCGCTCCCGATCCATGCACACCTCGATCGGGCACTCGACATACACCTCGATAAATCGCGGGATCAGTTTCCGTGCAAGATCGCGGTACTCGCGGCGGTTCGCGGTTGCATCGATGACCACGCAAACCCCTGAGTCCACGAGCAGGTACGCCATGTACGCAAGCGACGCATACACGATTCCACGCTCCTTATCACTGTAGTCGGGATCTGGTGTTATAACCTTCCGCACCCGATCCAGCTGGAGGTGCTTTGCACCGAGCGATTCTGCCACCTTCTCTGCAATCGTGGTCTTTCCGCTTCCGGGAAGCCCTGTGATCCAGATCGCGCACGCATCCGCGTCCGTACCGGCATCTTTCGCATCTGCCCCGTTTACCTGTACTCTACCGCCCATTTTAGAAACTCTCCTGTGGGAAACTCATGTATCGTGGTTGCAACGATTATACCGTCTCCGTGCTCTTTTGCAACCAGAATCGGCATCCCATCTCCTGTCAGAATAACATCGCCGTCGGTCTCTGTGAAGTATCCATCGCACTCGGCACGGACGTCATCGAAGATGCATGAACACTCGTGACCCCGATCCCCCCCCTCTGCCGCCTCGATATCGACTGCGCCATACTGCTCCCGGTATTTCAGCGTGAACGGAAGCCATCTGTACGTGTACTCAGGAACCAGCGCGCCATAGACAACGAGCACGCCCCCCTTCTTCACGAAATTGTCGAAGAAACTCTTGTTTGCCTCGATGCCGCGCAATATTTTGGAGTACTGCGGATTTGCAAATCCTGTCGGGACGATCATGACCCTGGACCCGGGCAGGAACGGTGTTCCGATCGCGCTTGATGGGGTGCGCTGGTAGGATAATCCGTGCTCGACAAAGAGTTTCTCGAAGAGCAGTTCGCAGTCCCAGATCAGTGTGATGTCGAGCATTGTTATCAGGTCATTGTGTCTGCAAATCCAGACCATTTCCGGCGCAAGCGTGGCGTGTCTACCAAAACGCGGAGCGAAGCTTTGAAATATTCATTGAAAATTTCATTCTTTAATTCGAGTAGGTCATTAGATATTATCTCATTAACAGAAATTTTCAAGTAGTAACCGTTATAAATTCTTTCTTGTAGTACTAAAGTGCTTAAAGCGCAATTATGAATTATTATGTCTTTTGCTTCTTCGTGATCGTATCCCTCTTTTAATAGATTTCTAAAGAAGGAATCAAATGTGAATCTATCATATACCTCAAAATTTTCCTTAATGTAATCTCCTATGCCTTTTGCAAATTCTTCATTGTGATTCATCATATTCGAAGCCACCGTTTCACCCAACTCCACCCTACCTGAACTCAAACGCCCGATCTCACCCGTGATACATCGTCTCCACCTTCTCTGGTTTCCCTGCCTGCTTCTGCTGGAAATTGATCGCTGGAAGCGGCATCGCCGGCGGAAGCCCGAGCTTTGAAGAGAGCGTTACCGCAAGCGGGGCAAGGTTGGAAACCATCGTGTTTGCGATCTGGTTCTGGACATTGGACGGGGCTTTCCCCTGATCCCAGTCGCTTTTGATCTGATTCAGATCGTCTTCGTCGGAATAATAGTCAGAATATCCCTCAAATCTGATGTGCCCGACATTCGGGCTCAAATAATTGATTGAGAACGCATATTCAACCCTTAGAACAGTTTTTTCTCCGAACGGTGTCGGTTTTGACACGACTGCCGTATTCTTCAGGTTGATGTCGTAGTTGATGTTGACGTTCTTCTGCCTTCTGACCTCTTCCGGATTTACATATATCTTAGATTCTACCTGTGTTACTCTGAAATTTACAATCATCTGTATTCTCCTCCAACCGTCTTTGTTCCCCTGTGCAATGCTACTCTTCCTGTTCTGACGACTTCCTTAATCCCGAATCTGCCCAGCATATCCTCAATCGCCCTGATCTTGCTTTTATCGCCTGTGACCTCGATCACCAGTGTTTCTGCGCCGATATCTATGATCTTTGCACGGAATATTCCTGCGATCTGCATGACTTCAGCTCTTGTGTCCGTATCGGTGGCAACCTTGATCAGCGCAAGTCCCCGGTCCACCGATTCGGATGGCGGGAGATCGGATACCGAGATCACGTCGATCAGTTTGGAAAGCTGGCTCGTCACCTGTGCAAGCACTCGATCATCGCCTTCTACAACGATCGTCATCCTCGATATCTCGGGATTCTCGGTCATACCGACAGCGAGACTCTCGATATTGTACCCGCGTCTGCTGAAGAGTCCTGAAACACGCGCAAGCACGCCTGGCTTGTTCTCGACAAGCACTGCAAGCGTATGCCTCATGCGACCGCCCCCGGGTCGAGGATCTCATTGATCGCAGCATCAGCCGGAACCATCGGGAATACATTTTCCATCGGATCGACCACGAAATCGATAACAACGGTCCGGTCTGCCGACAATGCCTCTGATATCGCTGCCGGCACCTCGGATGGCTTTTCTGCGCGGATTCCGACAAGATTGTATGCCTCTGCCAGTTTCACGAAATCGACGCTCTGCGAGATATCCGTGTACGAGTACCTCTCATCAAAGAAGAGTTCCTGCCACTGCCGCACCATCCCGAGATAGCTGTTGTTAAGTATTGCAACGATCACCTTAATGTTGCTTTTGGAGACTGTCGCAAGTTCCTGCGATGTCATCTGGAATGAGCCATCGCCCGCGATATCGATGACGGTCCTGTCAGGACACCCGACCTTTGCACCTATTGCTGCAGGGAATCCGTAGCCCATGGTGCCAAGCCCTCCTGATGTGATGAATGTCCGGGGGTTCTCGAACTGGAAGTACTGGGCTGCCCACATCTGGTTCTGCCCGACCTCGGTAACGATGATCGCATCAGGACATGCCTTGTGTATCTCCTGGACCACATACTGCGGCTTGATCACCTCGTTGCTCTGTTCGTACTTCAGCGGGTGCGTCTTCTTCCATGCATCGATCTTCCCGAGCCATGCACCGGATCTGGTTTGCATCTTCTGCAGGTGAGAGATTAGCGACTGTAGAATCATTTTAGCGTCCCCGATGACCGGCAGATCGACCCTCACGTTTTTCCCGATCTCAGCCGGATCGATATCGATGTGGATGACCTTTGCATGTGGAGCGAACGCATCGATCTTTCCTGTAACCCGGTCATCGAACCGTGCGCCGATAGCGATCAGGAGATCGGACTCCTGCACTGCGTAATTAGCATATTTGGTGCCGTGCATGCCAAGCATTCGAAGCGACAACGGATTGGACTGCGGAAACGCCCCGATTCCAAGCAGCGTCGTTGTCACAGGTGCCTGGATCGTTTCTGCAAGTCTGAGAAGCTCTGGCGACGAATCCGAGATGATGACCCCGCCACCTGCGTAGATGACCGGGCACTCGGAATCAAGGATCATCGATGCAGCACGTTTCACCGCGTCCTCGTCGATACCGACATCCGGATGGTAACCGGGCAGGCGGGTCTTCTTCGGATATATGAACTCGAATTCATCGGTCGTGATGTCTTTTGGCAGATCGATCAGAACCGGACCAGGTCTCCCAGTGGATGCGATGTAAAATGCTTCTTTGATGACCCATGGCAGATCTTCTACGTCTCTTACCAGATAATTGTGTTTGGTGATCGGAAGCGTGATCCCCGTGATGTCAGCCTCCTGAAATGCATCGTTTCCGATCATGGGCGTTGGAACCTGTCCTGTTATCGCAACGATCGATGTCGAGTCCATGTAAGCGTTTGCGATGCCTGTGACAAGATTGGTTGCGCCCGGTCCTGACGTTGCCAGGCACATCCCGACCTTCCCGGTCGCACGCGCATATCCGTCTGCTGCATGTGCTCCCGCCTGCTCATGCCGCACAAGGATGTGGTTGATATCCGAGTCGTACAGTTCGTCGTACAGTGGAAGCAGCACACCTCCGGGATATCCGAAGATCGTATCGACCCCTTCATTCTTGAGGCAGTTAATCAATGCTTTTGCGCCAGAGATGGGTGTATCGGTCACGGTTGTTTCCTCCTCTTGATGGAATACTATTCGATAGTGAGATGAGATAAAGTATACGGTTTTCGGGCAGTCTCCCATAAACAGGGAATTTAACCGCAGAGAGCACAGAGACCGCGGAGAATGGTAAAAAAAGCTCTGCACCCTCCGCGTTCTCTGCGGTTATTTTTCTTGTCAGAAAACACGGGGTTCACCCCATCCTCTTCTGCATCCCCTTAAGCAGCCGCTTCACAGCACCAGGAAGCTGCCCGCGCTGGAGCGCCTTCATGTGGGCTGGCGAGATCATGTTCATGACCGCGGTCATCATCGGATCAGACCGCATCATCCCGTCCATCAACTTCCGCACATAGACCGAGGTCCCGATCTGCATCCCGATCTCGCTCTTCCATCTCGATTCGTAATCCTCGACTGCGCATCTACCGTTCACAGCGTCCGCCGCGGTCTCGCCCGCGATCTTTCCTGCGACCATCGCAGTCGGTATCCCGCCGCCGTTGGTTGCGATCAGGTGCCCAGCGGCGTCGCCCGCGATCATGACGTTTCCTGCACACGTCTTCTGGCGTGCGCCGCCGACCGGAACGATGCCCGCGATAAAGGACGTGACCTGCCCTCCTTCCAGTTTCCCGGATGCGATCGGATGCTCGCCAATGAACCGATGCAGATAGTCCCGAAACGTAACGCCCGGCTCGCACATCGCTTTCCTGATCCCCATCCCGACATTTGCAGACCCTTGCCCATGCGGGATGATCCATGCGTACCCGCCCGGCACAAAGTTTCTGCCAAAGTACATCTCGACCGCGTCTTCGTCGATCTTAACTCCGGTCATGTCGTACGCCACTGCATGAGCCGCACCCATCGGATCGTCCTCGATTGCAGAAAGCCCGGCAGACCTTGCTACAAGCGAGTTCGGACCGTCCGCACCGATGATCACATCTGCTCGGATCGTGCGGCTGCCCCACATCCCTGAAATCTCAATCGACCCCTGATCGATCGCCGAGACCCTCGTTCCGATAGCGAGGTCTGCGCCTGCCTCGACTGCTTTTTCTGCAAGGTAGAGGTCAAAGCGCTTCCGGTCGAGCACATTGGCATCGACATCGAACTCTTTGGCATCCCCGGTCGGTGCGATGAACCGCTGGTACTTCGTCTCTGTGTAGACGCAGCTATCCGGGTAGCGGAAGGTGTCAGGAAGATCGGAATCAGGCATCAGTTCCTCAAGTTCATCGTACTTCGGGAGGAAGCCTGCGCACTGCACAGGAACGCCGATCACCTTCTTCTTCTCGATTAAGAGCACGCTTGCGTCTTCTGCTGCGTACCTTGCAGCGGTTGCGCCGCATGGTCCTGCGCCAATGATTGCGACGTCGTAGTGGGAGTCAATGTTCATTTTTTCATCACCTCAAGTAAGTAATACGCGCTTTCGCCAGTCACGCCAGTATGCTGCGGATCATGCCCGAATATATGCCACTCTGTGGCACTGGATGAGTAGGTAAACAGATTAGTAAGAGAGAGAGCACTACTGATATTACTATTTTTCTTCAATGTTGTCACCACCGACACCAATCCTATGCTGTATCCGTTCGGTTGCTTCTTTTAAAGTATCACGGAGAGGATACTCTATGATTTTAAATTTCTTTAAAGCCTTTTCACTACCGCCTTTACCGACTTTTCCCAATGCTTCAATAACTTCACCAATGTCAATTATATCAAAGTCGTCCAGTGCTTCAATAAGTGCTTTTTCTATAGTTTCGTCTGTAGTTTTATCTTTAATTTTTTCTCCAATTTCTCCCAGCGACTTAGCGACCGCCCCCCGTATTGGGAGCGGGGTGTTGCGATCGCGCAATATATTAATCAGTTTATTCACACACTCTCGATCACATATTTTTACTATCGCCGATGCACACATGGGACATGCCTTACCTTCTTTCAAGCATTCTAACAAAGGATCAACTGCCCGCTTATCGCCCATATTTCCCAATGCCTCAGCAGCACGATCACGAACAATATCGGATGGATCGTTCTCTAAGCGATCTATTATCGTCTCAAGAGCTTTATCATCGGCTATTTTTTCAAGTTTCTTAATAAGTTCCTTTCTTATCTCTGGTTCAGAAAAATTTGTTAATTCATTCGCAAGAAATTCTGTATCCCATTCATTTCGATATTTTTTAAATAGACGCTCCAAATGAAACTTGAGATACTGGACAGTTTTTCCTTTGAATATAATATGATCATAATCATTTCGCATCTCATATTCGACTATCTTGTTGGCTTTTGATTTATGTGTTTCAGCCGAAATTCTGGCTACAAAGTTACCATCGAACGCAAGAGTGCCAGAAGAAGAAAATGACTTTGTCTCGCCAGACTTCAAATCGAATTCTGGAAGCGGGTGCCCCCACTCGATTTCTGGAAGCGGGTATTTCTCTATTTTTTTCCCAGACTTTTGATTAAATACTTGAACCGATATACAGCAATTATATGCCTCTTTACGGCCTTTGTTTAACACGGAAACTTTGGGGTAGTATCTACGGGCGTATACACGCTCTACTATTTCTGTTTTGTCTTCCATTTTTATTTCCAATTTTGGTTTATCTGCCAATCGATCCCAAACCAAAATTGCAATAAAAACTGAGTTAAAAACCGCTAGTATTATTGTAGCGTATGCCTGCACTGAGGCGGAGTCCAATCCTGCGATATATTTTAGCATCGCAACCCACTGCGCAAGCAGTATTTCCACCCCCATCACATTAACCTCTCGAGCACCCTGACCACTGAATGCGAGAGCGCATGAAGATCGTATCCGCCCTCAAGCGTAATCGCAAGTCTCCCCTCGCAGCACCGATCAGCAATCGAACGGACGATCGACGCCAGTCTCCCGAACTCTCCGGTCGTGACAGCCATCCCTGCCAGCGGATCATCGATGTGCGCATCAAAGCCAGCCGATACGAGAACGATGTCAGGATCGAACCCAATCGCTGCCGGCATCAGAATCTCTTCGAATGCGCGGGTATACTCGGCATCGCCTGATCCTGCCGGAAGCGGCACATTCCTTGTGTAACCCTGCCCCGCCCCGGTTCCGGTCTCGTCTGATGATCCGGTTCCGGGATAATGTGGGTACTGGTGAACCGAGAAATAGAAGACCGATGGATCATCGTAGAATGTGTACTCTGTGCCGTTTCCGTGATGCACGTCCCAATCCACAATGAGCACGCGGTCGTATCCGATCTTTTGGGCATGTCTCGCCCCGATCGCGATATTATTGAAGAGACAGAACCCCATCCCGCTACAGGTGAGCGCATGATGCCCTGGCGGGCGGACAAGCGCGAACGCGTTCTCCCCCTCCGCGGCAAGATCGACGGCGCGGATCATCCCGCCCGCGGCGAGCAACGCGGCACGGTACGAGGCTTTGCAGAGAACGGTATCCGGATCGAGTTGGATTTCACGCTCTGAGTATTCTCTAACTTTTGTTATGTAATCAGGATCGTGGACATACCGTATCTCTTCGATGGATGCCGGATCTGGCTTGGTCTTGCGCAAGTCGATCCCGGCATCCTCGATCAGTTGCATGATCGCAATCAACCTCTCCTTCCGTTCCGGGTGGCTTCCGGTCTCGTGCAACAGGTAATCGGGATGGTAGATGATTGCGGTCATACGACCGGTGTTCCGTTCAAACCTATGATCTGGCTTCTGAGTCTGTCGATATCGCCTTCCAGATCATTTATCTCGCGGTCCAGTCCATCGATATCGCTTTCCAGCGTAGCAACTTCATACTCCAGCTTACTCTTGTCGACCTTCAGTTTATCGACCTCGCTTTCCAGATTTTCTTTCTGCCTGTTCAGTGCTTTAATCGCCTCATTCGCCTCTGCAAGGTCGGTCTGGAGTCCTACCTTCTCGGTCTCGACCTCCTGGTACTTACCTCCGAGCACCTCTTCCCGCTCCTCCGAAAGACTCAGGTTCTGAAGAGCAGCGTCCAGAAACTTCTCCTTCTCCTGATAGTCAGTCATCGTCTTCTGCAAGGTATCGTTTGAGACTTCGTACTTTGATTGCAGATCAGTGTAGGTGTACTGGTAGTACACGCTGGCTGCTGCAATCCCCAGGCATAGCAGCATGATGAGTCCGAGCAGCGAAAAACTGACATCTCTTTTCATCGGTTATGCTTTTTGGTAAAACCCTTATAAATCACTTCGCATAGTCCTGCCGAGACTTTTTGATTTCTTGGTTGCATTGGTTTACCGCCGAGATCGTGAGAGTTTGCGGAGATAAGGCAACCCCAACTCTCTGCGCCCTCTGCGTGCTCCGCGGTGCGGTTTGTGGGGGTACAAAGAAGCCATGTTCGCCACCACGACCAACATCTTTTTGATTATGGCGCGGTCATTATGCAAATGAGTAACAGAGGAAGATGATGCGAGATGCCATTTACAATACTTAAAAAGCGAGAACTCGTCCCGACGATCCACCAGGTGGATGTCGCTGCCCCGCGGGTGGCAGAGAAAGCGATGCCCGGACAGTTCGTGATACTGCGAATCGATGAGTATGGAGAGCGCATACCGCTCACAATCGCTGATTTCGACGCGGCAGACGGAACAGTCACGCTCATCTTCCAGGAGATCGGAAAGACAACCCGCCAGCTTGCATCGCTTGATGCGGGCGATTCGATCGCTGACCTCGCAGGACCGCTCGGACGCGCGTCATCGATTGAGAGGTTCGGAACCGTTGTCTGCGTGGGTGGCGGCGTTGGGATTGCGCCGATCTTTCCGATCGCACGGGGGCTTAAGGCGGCAGGAAACCGGGTGATCTCGATAATCGGTGCGCGGAGTGCAGACATCCTGTTCTGGGAGGAACGGCTGGAGGAAGCAAGCAGTGAATTCTATGTCACAACCGATGACGGCACGAAAGGACATCACGGGTTTGTTACCGATATCGTGCAGAAGGTGATCGAGAGCGGTGAGCCGGTCGACAGGGTGATTGCGATCGGTCCGCCTGTGATGATGCGGGCGGTCGCTGGCGTCACAAAGCCGTTTGGTGTCAAGACCGTGGTCAGCTTAAACCCGATCATGGTGGACGGGACCGGCATGTGCGGCGCATGTCGGGTGCTTGTGGGGGGCGCTACGAAGTTTGCGTGCGTGGACGGACCCGAGTTCGATGCGCACGAGGTCGATTTCACGCTTCTAATGAGCCGGCTTGCCATGTATCTGCCAGAGGAGCAAGAGGCGCTTGAATGCGAAGCAGCGGCGGAGCCAAAGATATGAAGACTGAATCAAAACCCGAAAAAAGACCTGAAATGGCAAAACAGTCACCATCCGAGCGCAGATCAAACTTCGAGGAGGTTGCACTCGGATACAACCGTTATGAGGCGGTGGCAGAGGCGAAGCGCTGCCTCGACTGTAAAAAACCTCCCTGCATCAAGGGCTGCCCTGTCGGCGTGGACATCCCGCGTTTCATACGCCAGATCGCAGAAGAGGATTTCGATTCGGCGGCTCTCACGCTAAAGAGCACAAACTCACTGCCTGCCATCTGTGGACGCGTCTGCCCGCAGGAAACGCAGTGCGAGGCGGTCTGTGTGCTTGGAAAGAGTGGAAAAGGAGACCCGATCGCAATCGGCGGGCTTGAGCGGTTCGTGGCGGATTACGAGATGGAGATGGGAGTTACTGCCCCGGATCTCCCGGCGCCCACAGGCAAACGCGTTGCGGTCGTCGGAGCAGGTCCTGCAGGGCTTACCGCGGCAGCCGAGCTTGCGAAGATGGGACATGCTGTCACGGTCTTCGAGTCACTGCACGCTGCCGGCGGCGTTCTCGTGTACGGAATTCCTGAGTTCAGGCTGCCAAAGTCGATCGTTGCTGCGGAGGTCGATTTCATACGGCGGCTGGGTGCTGATATGCGCATGAACTCGGTCATCGGGAAGATCGGTATGGTGGATGAACTGCTCTCTGGGTACGATGCCGTCTTCCTGGGAACAGGCGCAGGGCTTCCTTCGTTTCTCGGAATCGATGGCGAGAACTTAAACGGCGTCTACTCTGCAAACGAGTTTCTGACCCGTGTGAACCTGATGAAGGCGTACCTCTTTCCTGAATTCGACACGCCGGTCAAGAAGAGGCGCCGGACAATCGTTGTCGGCGGCGGCAATGTGGCGATGGACTCCGCACGGTGTGCGCTCAGGCTTGGCGCGGGGGAAGTGACTATCGTCTACCGCCGCGGCGAGGATGAGCTGCCAGCGCGGGCAGAAGAGGTTTTAAACGCAAAAGAAAAGGGGATCATCTTTCGTCTGCTCACAAACCCGATACGGATTCTCGGTGATGAGAATAACTGGGTAACAGGTATGGAATGCATCAATATGGAACTCTGCGAGCCGGACGAGTCCGGACGATGCCGACCTGTTCCTGTCCCTGATACCGAGCACACCATCCCTGCCGATGTCGTAGTAATCGCAATCGGCACATCCCCAAACCCACTTGTGTCGATGACAACACCCGATCTTGAGACTGCGAGGTACGGAACAATCGTGGCGGACGAGACCGGAGCAACATCAAAGCCCGGCGTATTTGCAGGGGGCGACATCGTAACAGGCTCTGCGACCGTTATCTCGGCTATGGGTGCAGGAAAGGTTGCGGCGAAGGCTATCGACGAGTATGTTAGGGGTTCTGCCAGGTTGTGAGAATCTGCTTAATATTATATGGATATCTACATAAAACCACAGATTACACAAGATTAGAGACTTTTTAATTTTTTCCGGGTGGACTCTGATTATGGCGAAGAAGATTAACCACAGAGGACACGGAGGGCACAGAGAGTTGCTGTTTTCTCTGTGTCCTCTGTGCTCTCTGTGGTTTTTTTTCCAAAACCCATTCCGGAAGATAATAAAAAATCTCCAAGATTAACACAGAAATCTCGTGTAAATCTGTGTAATCTTGTGGTTAAAATCCTAAAAACCACAACTTACCCGAGCATGTACGGTTGTGACGTATGACGTGACCTGCAACGGCTGATATGTCTGCAGCTACCCTTTACCGCAGTCGCCCGAACTCGGATGAACAACCTTTTTACACCTTCGCCCCAAATCCCAAACTCGGAGAGAATCATGCCAAAGAGAGAAGACCTACATAAGATCCTGATCATCGGATCGGGACCGATCGTCATCGGGCAGGCGTGCGAGTTCGATTATTCAGGCACGCAGGCGTGCAAGACTCTGCGAGAGGAGGGGTATGAGATTGTGCTCGTCAACTCAAACCCAGCAACCATCATGACAGACCCGGGGATGGCAGACATCACCTACATCGAGCCATTAACGTTCGCAAATCTTGAGAGAATCATCGAAAAGGAGAAGCCTGACGGGCTGCTGCCAAACCTCGGCGGGCAGACCGCGCTGAATCTCTCAGCAGCCCTCTACAAAGCAGGTGTTCTTGAAAAACACGGCGTTACCGTGATCGGAGTCCAGCCGGACGCAATCGAGCGGGGGGAGGACCGTATCGCTTTTAAGAAGACGATGGATAAGCTGGGAATCGAGATGCCAGAGAGTGAGCCCGCGTACACGGTAGAAGAAGCCGAGAAGATCGCAGAGAAGCTCGGATACCCGGTAGTTGTGAGACCTGCGTACACGATGGGCGGCACCGGTGGCGGGCTTGTGTATAACTTAGAAGAGCTCAGAACGATTGCGGCAAGGGGGATTGCCGCTTCTCTCGTAGGGCAGGTCTTGATTGAGGAGTCGGTTCTCGGATGGGAGGAACTCGAACTCGAGGTCGTGCGGGATACGAAGAACCAGATGATAACGGTCTGTTTCATCGAGAACTGCGACCCGATGGGCGTACACACCGGCGACAGCTTCTGCGTTGCGCCGATGTTAACCGTGCCCCCCGAACTCCAGACGCGGATGCAGGACTACTCATACCGGATCGTTGAGGGCATCGGCGTGATCGGCGGAACAAACACCCAGTTCGCCCATGATCTTGAGACTGACCGGCTCGTGGTGATCGAGATCAACCCGCGAACGTCCAGGTCATCAGCACTCGCCTCGAAGGCGACAGGGTTCCCGATTGCACTGATCTCGACAAAGCTTGCGTCCGGGATCACCATGGACGAGATTGGATACTGGAGGGACGGTACACTCGAGAAGTACACGCCAAGCGGGGATTACGTCGTTGCAAAGTTCCCGAGATGGGCGTTTGAGAAGTTCAAGGGTGTGGACGACGTTCTCGGGACGCAGATGCGGGCTGTTGGCGAGGTCATGTCGATCGGGAAGAACTTCAAGGAAACGTTCCAGAAGGCGATCCGGTCTCTCGAGATCAAGAGATATGGGCCTGGCAGGATCAGGGAGTTCGAGAGCATGTCTCTTGAAGAGCTAAGGGGCGCTATCGGAACGCCGAGCAGCGAACGGATCTTCCAGCTTTACGAGGCGCTTAAGAAAGGACTCTCTGTTGATGAGGGATACGAGCGAACAAAGATCGGCAAATGGTTTATTCAGCAGATGAAAGAACTTGCCGACTTTGAAAGAGAGTTGGAAGGATCAAAGGAGTTATCTGATGAAATGCTTATTGCGGCAAAGAAAAACGGCTTCTCTGACCGGTACGTAAGCGGGATATTCGGAGTATCCGAAACCGAAATCAGGGAGAAGCGGCTCTCACTCGGTATGGTGCAGAGTCACCAGCCGGTTCCAGTGAGTGGTGCGGATGGTGCGTACTACTACTCCACGTACAACGGAGACGACAAGAACGACCCCGTGGAGGGGAAGAAGATACTGATACTTGGTGGCGGACCGAACAGGATCGGTCAGGGGATCGAGTTTGATTATACGTGCGTTCACATGACCTTTGCACTCCGCGACGCGGGAATAAAGACGGTAATGGTAAATTGCAATCCGGAAACCGTGTCAACCGACTATGACACCTCTGACAAGCTCTACTTCGAGCCGCTCACAGTCGAGGATGTGCTGAGTATCTACGAAAAGGAAAAGCCAGATGGTGCGATTGTCCAGTTCGGAGGACAGACCCCGCTAAACATCGCAAAGGAGTTGCAGGATGCGGGCGTCACGATCCTTGGCACGTCTCCTGAGAGTATCGATGTTGCGGAGGACCGGGAGCGGTTCAAGGACCTGATGATAGAACTCGATATCCCGCAGCCAGAGAACGATATCGCACGGTCGTTTGAGGAGGCGATTCTGAAAGGCGAGAAGATCGGCTACCCGCTGATGGTGCGACCCTCGTATGTTCTTGGCGGGCGGGGCATGGAGGTTGTCTATGACAAGGAGATGCTCATCAACTACGCGAGAATGGCTGTCGAGGTGACGCCTGATCACCCGATCCTGATCGACAAGTTCCTTGAGAATGCAACCGAGGTCGAGGTCGATGCGGTCTCAGACGGCAAGGACACATTCACTGCCGCAGTGATGGAGCACATCGAGCTTGCAGGGGTTCACTCAGGCGACAGCGCATGTGTGATGCCCTCAAGAACGATAACAGATGAGAATATCCGGATAATCAAGGAATACACCGCAAAGATGGAAAGAGCGCTCGGTGTTGTCGGTCTCATGAACATCCAGTACGCGATAGCTGATGAGAAGGTCTACATCCTCGAAGCAAACCCGCGTGCATCACGCACCGTTCCGCTTGTGAGCAAGGTAACAGGAATTCCGATTGCAAACATCGCAACACAGATCATTGCGCTTGGAAAGAAGATATCTGACTTTCCGGAACTCAAAGAGTATGATCTCCCGCATGTGGCAGTGAAAGAAGCGGTATTCCCGTTTAACATGTTCCCGGAGGTCGATCCTGTGCTCGGACCTGAGATGCGGGCGACAGGCGAGGTGATGGGAATCGCGGATAACTTCGGGATGGCGTTTTTTAAGGCGCAGGATGCAACAGGAACACCGCTTCCGACAGATCCGAAGGAGGGGGGTGTTCTCGTGACCGTTCCTGAATGGGCGAGGGATAAAGTGGCGGATGCGGTGCGGAAACTCGCTGAGCTCGGGTTTACGGTATATGCGACCCGCGGGACAAAGGAGTTCCTTGATGGTGTTGGTGTGCCCTGTGAACTGGTGCTGAAGCTTCAGGAGGGGCGACCGAATATCGTGGACGCTATTGAGAACAAAAAGATCCAGCTTGTGTTTAATGTGCCGGTCGGGCGCAAAGGGAAGGAGGATGACAGTTACATCCGGCAGGCTGCGATAAAGCACAGGATTCCGTACATAACGTCAGCAGAGGCGGTTGTGACAACGGTCGAGGGGATCTGTGCTGCTATCCGGAGCGAGATCACGGTGAAGTCGCTGCAGGCATATCACAGGGATCTGGAGTGATCGTACAAGGAGAATAACGTTTCGAAGAGATGGATCTCAACCCGAGAGGGGTGTCGATTTAGCTGGTGGTGCGACGTCCACGGTTTGCCTGTGCCTGACCCGACGATCACGACGACTCCAGAATATCCACGATTGCCCCCACTGTCTGGTTCCAGTCCGTGCTTTTGTTAAGCGTCCCTTTTGCTCCTGCTTCGAGCGCATCCGTCTCCACCTC
>JAUVWP010000168.1 GCA_030604085.1 Methanosarcinales archaeon
GACGGGTATGTGAAGGGCATCACCGCGATGCACCTCGGCTGCGAAGAAGTGGAGATCCGTGCGGATATCGTTATTGGTGCTGACGGCATCGAATCCAAGATCGGGCGGTGGGCAGGCATCGATACCACACTTTCGCCCTCTGAGATCAATACCTGCGCACAGTTCATTGTGGCAGACATCGATATCGCCCAGGATCGCTGCGAATTCCATCTTGGCAGTGCGGTAGCGCCATCAGGATATTTATGGGTCTTCCCGAAGGGCAACCGGTGCGCAAATGTCGGGATCGGGGTCGGCGGCAATACATGCAGCCCAGGGAAACGTCCGATCAATATTCTACAGAACTTTGTCAAGACTCGCTACCCTGATGGCAAGATCATCGAACTCGTGGTCGGCGGCGAGCCAGCATCCGGACCGATCGGACAGACGGTCGCAAACGGCTTGATGCTGGTAGGTGATGCGGCACGGCAGGTCGATCCGCTCACAGGCGGCGGTATCGCCAATGCGATGGACGCAGGGAGCATCGCAGGAGACGTTGCTGCCAGTGCGATTGCGGAAGGGGACGTCTCTCTGGCGAGATTGCAAGAATACGATGCCGGCTGGAGGGCGGAGTTTGGGAAGAGATTGGACCGGTCGCTTGCTGTTAAGGATCGCTTCGTAACGCTTACGGATGATGATCTGAACAAGCTTGCGCATTCTGTCGAAGGTCTTGATTTTCTCACGATGGATCTATTCGGACTGCTGGTTGCACTGATCAGGAAGAACCCGAAGACGCTCTGGGGTCTAAGGAAGATGTTTATGTGATCAGGTTCGGGCGGTGTCTTGCTGCTGATCTGTGCAATGGCAGCCGCGCCACCAACATCTTCAAATATTCGGAAATAAAAGATAATCTTTGTGATGCGGTTTATTGGCAGAGGAGGCACGGGAGTATGTGGGGAAGAAGGATGTTTTGCTTTAATGCTCCGCCCTGCTGGTGGTGGCATCGATGGATGCCACAGGCGCCCATTAACGCAAGCGTCGACGACAAAGCCGTTATCGATGGATCGCTCTTGGCGATCTATTACACACTTGTGGATGTGTTGCGATGAACAAATCCGAACCATCAAACGAAACCGCGTGGTATAGACTGACAGCGGAACAGGTCTTTGAAGCTCTCGGATCGGGGGAGTCCGGACTCACATCAGAGGAGTCAAAAGCAAGAGTTGATCGCTACGGATACAACGAACTGACATTCAAGAAACGAAGTGCACTTGTCCGGTTTTTGATGCAGTTCAAGAGCCCTTTAATCTATATCCTGCTCGCTTCTGCCGCAATAACCAGTGCGCTCAGTCTGTGGGCGGGCGCTGAAATGTGGATGGATACCGCGGTCATTGTTGCTGTGGTCATCGCAAACACGATCATCGGGTATATCCAGGAGGGGAAAGCCGAGGCATCGGTCGAGGCGCTTGAGAAGATGATGACGCCCGAATGCACCGTGGTACGGGATGGCGGAGAGGCAGTCATACAGGCATTGGAACTGGTTCCCGGAGATGTGGTGATCCTTGAAGGCGGCGACAAGGTTCCCGCGGATCTGCGTCTCTTCCACACAAAGAACATGAGCGCTGATGAAGCAGCGATCACAGGCGAATCCGTGCCTGTGACCAAGCATACCGACCCGGTCGCGGGAAAAGCGACGATTGCTGATCAGAGATGCATGGTATTCA
>JAUVWP010000166.1 GCA_030604085.1 Methanosarcinales archaeon
AACTGTTGAAGGATGAGAGAGCTTTCACTGGTCTGGAAGCAGCGATCGTGCTGACCGCGTTCGTAGTGGTTGCAGCGGTATTCAGTTATGTGGTACTGGGTGCTGGCTTCTTTACATCTGAGAAGAGCAAAGAGGTCATCCACACAGGTGTTGAGCAGGCGACATCATCGGCAGAGGTGGTTGGCGATATCATCGGCATGAATGATTCCACTCTCGACAGTATCTGTGATATCGACTATATCAACTTCACCATTGAGTTGATAGCAGGTAATAACCCGCTCGATCTCGATCAGGCGACGATATCATACACGTCAGCGAATACGCACAATTCATCGGTGCCGTGGACGTACACGGTTTTTGAAGGTGACGACGATAACATGCTTGAACAGCACGAAAAAGCTGAGATCAGGGTAACGGTTCCAGAGAATCTTGGCACCTACACAAAGTTCCAGCTTGAGTTCAAGCCAAACGTGGGTGGCACACTGCCGATATCGAGGACAACGCCGGGCACAATAGACAGGATAATGAGGTTGTACTAAGGGGTGATGAAGATGAGACTATTTAATGAACTGTTGAAGGATGAGAGAGCTTTCACTGGTCTGGAAGCAGCGATCGTGCTGACCGCGTTCGTAGTGGTTGCAGCGGTATTTAGTTATGTGGTACTGGGTGCTGGCTTCTTCACATCTGAGAAGAGCAAGGAGGTCATCCACACAGGCGTTGATCAGGCGACATCCTCTATGGAGATCGGCGGCTATGTGGTCGGACACGGGTGGACGTATGGCTACGTGAACGCGTCCACGGGGACTTGGAACGCTTCGGGTGGTGGTACTGACTATCGGTCATACTACGCATGGGGCAATAATACAGAGGATCGGAACAGCGTGAACGCGACCGGGCTCACCATTATGGAGTTCCAGGTGGAGCTTGCTGCAGGACAGAATCCGATTGACATGGATAAGATTGTGCTCTCATACAGCGATGATGACACGTATGTAGCCCAGGTGGACGCTGTAACAACTGCCAATGCAAGTAGCGGCAACTTTACCGTGACTGCAACATCCGGACAGTGGGCATACAGCCTGCTGACAAGTGAGATGGGCGGTTCCAACATGCTCGATCCGACAGAGAAGATGCTGATAGTGGTGGCTTTGCCAGACTGGGGCGCAACCATTTATGAAGAGTTCGTGATCGATATAAAGCCCGCACAGGGAGCGACTCTGACGATGACGAAGACCGCACCGGGCGCGATACAAAAGACGATGGTACTCCATTAGAGTACCTCTTCTTTATTTTTTGGGAGGTGGGAATCATGGAATCAGATAAAAGACTAACATCACTTGATAACGAGTTCAAGATCGTGAAAGGGGAGATAAAAGCGTTACTGATAGATATCCGTGAGATCATGAATAACATGGAGAATCCATTCTACAATACTCAAGGTATAACTGGTGGTCCGGATACATCAGTAGAGGTAAAGGCGGAACTGAAGGGAGACGCTCCGGGGGGGAGCATCCAGCCTGAAGATGTGTTAAAACAGGAGCCCGAACGGGAGCACCATCCGGACTTTGCAGAGATGCCGGTGCAGCATGATGGGATGCAGCCGATGGGAGCAAGACATGCACATAACGTTGCAGAGACGCCAGTGCAGCAGGATGGACTGCAGCAGATGGGGGGAACACCGGAACCGTATCATCCGGGTTTTGCAGAGACGCCGATGCAACAGGGGATGCCTATGCGGCAGATGGGGGGAACACCGGAACCGTATCATCCGTATCATCCGGACTTTGCAGAGATATCGGTGCAGCATGATGGGACGACGCAGGAGGCGACGCCAGAACACATTCCTGACTTTGCAGAGATGT
>JAUVWP010000118.1 GCA_030604085.1 Methanosarcinales archaeon
ATACTTAAGTTCCATCGGTTTCGGTGGGACCGCGCCGGGGTTGGGATGATGACCCGGCCACGAAAAAGTCTGGGTCCGCCGCTTTCGCTGTTAATCCTAGGGGCGGTTTCACAGGCAGCCATGGCTGGTGAGTGGCAAGGCAGCGGCACCCCGCTCTACACCATAGCATCAGGCAGCCTGCATGGCGGCGTCCATGTCGACGGGGGGCATGGACTCACATACGCAGACCCGTACACCCAGTATTTTGATCTTCCTGGTAATATAATTTATGCTCGTCTATATGTGCCGGTGTGGAACTACAACAAAGGAGACACGCTGACGGTCTCGATCAACGATAACGAGCTGAAAACACGGGAAGAACCCGATTACATCGCTGCATGGGGGGTCTGCTGCTATGCGTACGATGTCACCGATGTTACATTCAAGGAAGGGCTCAACGTGATCTCGGCGACTTATGAGAACAACAACGGCGCCCCCTACGCGATATTTCTCGTCGCTGTCTACGAAAACGAGAGCATGCCATACAGCAGTTTCTGGATCGATGAAGGAAATGAGGCGCTCAGCAAGGCGGTTGCCGATGGCGGCGCTAAAGAGCAGGGAGAAGCGTTGTTCCCGGGAGATGTGAAGACGGAGACGGTCGAAAAAGCAGACCTGTGGACGGTGATGATCGCAGGAACCGGAGGGGAGATTGACGAACTGTGGTTCAACTCAAAACTCCTCGGAAAAGACGTGGGAAGGGCGAAAACAGGCGGCTACCTTGATTTTGACCATTTCAACGTAACTGATGACATTGTCGGTAATAACAATACCGTAATCTTTAAGAGGGGCGGTGAACAGTACCTGCATCCGTTCAATGCTGTTTTAGTGCTTGAACATAAGAGTGGTGTCGAAGGCGATACGGAATTGACAGTTTATGAGATGCAATCATCGCTCATGTCCAGCATTCCGGTTCCGGTCATCGCAGTGCTCGCGATCGCGATTATCGGATTTTTTCTGATATACCTGAAAAAAAAACATGAGCGAGGATGAGATTAATATGAATTGTAGACCATTACTCTTTGTTTTTGCCATAATACTGGCATTATTACTTCCTTCTGTCGTCCATGCGGCTGGCAGCGCCGATGACATATACATCACATTCACCATACCCGACCGGAAGGAGGGTGTGTTTGCACCTGATAAACTGGTGGCAAGCGGCTCAGAGGAAGGTGCACGCATCACTTTCGAAAACCGCGGCACAGAACCCGCGACCATCTCCACAACGATCAGAGTTCCTGATCCCTTATCGCTATCCGTGCCAACGCAGGAACTGAGCGATCAGATTACACAGGATGGCAACACCCTGACAGTCACCCCCATTGAGATTGCAGGCGGAGAATCCGCGATCGTGCGAATCCGGGTGAAACCCCCTGAGTCGATCCCGATGAAGACTACGGAAACGTTTCGGATAACCACGACAGCAGACGGCGGCAGAACCGAATACACCCACAAGATCACAATCATCCCGCCGCCGTCATGGGTCACTTATGGCACCATCATCATCAGTTTGGTGCTGGTCGCAATAGTGATCATCGCAGTCAGACGGTTCGGAATCCTTGAGATGTACACGACCATCGATCTTGTCACAATCGCACTGCTTGCAGCGCTTGCCGGCGTTGTGTTCAGGTGGTTCTGGCAGACGTTTAATGACATGTTAGGACCGTTTGGCGGACTCTTGTTCACGATACCAGTATCCGCGCTGATGGTGATCGCGCTGCATCTCGTCAGAAAACCCGGCACTGCCATGCTGCTCTTCCTTGTTGACCAGATGGTTTGCATGGTGATCTGGGGTTCAAACATCACAGTCTGGCTTGGATGGTATCTGCTTGAGGGTGCAGTCGTGGACGCCGAGGTTGCGCTCTTCAAGGGGAACTATGCAGATACGCGAATTGCATCCATGATCTACGGCATGTCGCGGGGTTTTATCTCGTACTGGCTATTCTACTTCTTGTTTGCGCCGACTGCGTGGAAGATCTGTTATGCGCCGTGGTACTCATGGTTCCAGGTCGGACTTGCGGTCATCGGCGGAATCATCGGCGGATCGATCGGGTATGATGCGGCGCGGAAGATGCGGAGCGCGATGATGTGACGAGTGGTTTTGGGTAGTTATGTAGACATACTCAATATATAGCCAAATTCTTTCGGAGATGCTGAGTGTGAGGAAATGTTTATATATCACGAGGTTCACGTGCCCACACGCAAATTAGTAATACTACATATCGGTGAATGATATCATGAAACATATTATAATAGCAATACTTATATTGTCCCTCATACCCGTTATAGCAGCAGAGGATGCCTCAGGCGGGCACGGACTGGGCGAGCAGCATGCCGGAGAGAGCTACGCCGGCGACAATCCGCTCCTCACATACCGGCACGGAACCCTCAGAGGAGACCTCGTCTACACCATCGGGGACAACAAGTACTCTGGCAGGCTACACCCGAACGACACATACACCGCCAATCTTCCGATCGAACTCCCAAAAGGGGCGACAGTCGAGTTCGCACGACTGTATATGTACTGGACATGGAGTTATATCGAAGCTGAAGGCACGTATCCGGATATGCAGGTCACATTCGGCGGGACTGAGATAACTCCCGACCGGGCATTCACTGACCGCAAGGGAAAGTCACCCTACGATTATCCGGCTGGAACATACTGCTACAATGTTACCGATCAGGTTGATTCCGGCGGAGCGTACACGGCAGTCGTTGAAAATGCAGCCGCCGACTTTAAAAAGTTCAGCATGAACGGAATCGGGCTTCTGGTTATTTACAACGATCCGGACGGAGATGAGACCCGGTACTGGGTCAAAGAAGGATGCGATATAATCTACGCCAATGAGGAGGTTGGCATAACAGCGGAGGCGGCAACTACGGAATTTGTCTTCGAAGGAGACGTCCATCAGGGTGATGTGGCGGATGTGACGAAAGCGATCCTCACAACCGTCGTCGCTTCCGGGGATAAGGGTGAAAACACCCTGACATTCAATGAGGAGGCGTATCGCGGTGTGTACGCGGGCGATCCGTATTCGGATTTCGCAATCGATGAGCGCGATGTGAGCGCGCACCTGGTAGCCCGCGATAACACGGTGCAGATCAAGGATGATGGAGATTTTATGGCTCCGAGCAACGCGTTTCTTGTGGTCTCTTACGGATCGCATCAACCGGCATCCGAATCATCATCGGCATCAGAATCGACACCGGGGTTCGGGTCACTCCTTACGATTCTCATAATCACCGTATCGATCATTGCATCGAGAAGACGCCCATGAACTGGAATATCGTTCGAGAAAATGCATACCATCATGTCAACGAAATCGGGTACATATTGACGGCAACGCTCCTACTATCCGCCCTTCCCGTTGCATCCGCACAATACGCCTCTGACGGATTCAACCTCGATACAATCCGGCACGACACCGTCGTAGGAGGCGTCTATGTCGATGGCGGGCACGGAGTGGGAACCTCGCCATACACGGAGATCTTTGAAGACGTTCCTTCGGATCTTCTCTTCGCACGTCTCTACGTGGGTGTGAAAGGTGGCACAAAGGAAGCGACCGGCTGGGTTTCGGCGGTATTCAACGGGCATGATCTCGGAACGATATCTCTTGCGGGGTTAAACGACACCAATCCGGATGTCTACTGCTCCGGAAACGGCGAATACTGGATATATTACGATGTGGCGGAATATGCCACCGGCGGCAATGACAACACTGTGACGATCGCAACAGGCGGCAAGATCGATGGCAGGGTCAAAGGAACCACGTTTCTTGCGATCTACAGTGATTCCGTCGAAACCAGTAAAGAATACTGGATCTGCGAGGGGAATATAAACCTGAATTACCGGACAGAGTACAACAGTGAGACTGTCTCTTTCGAGAGGATGTTCGGGAGTTCTGATGATCTTAAGTCTGCCACACTCTGGACGATGTATCTCTCCGGAAACGAGGGTGTGAACGACACGCTCTCATTCAACAGTCATCTGATCGCGGAGGATGCTGCGGATGGCGGGTACACCAGAGGCGGGGCGTATGTGTGGAGGGACCTGTGCTTTGATCTTGACTCTCGGGATGTTACCGAGTATATCCAGCCACAGAACAACATGACGTATGATCGGAAGATAGACGGATACCTGCAGCCTGTTGGCGCCGTGCTGATCGTGGAGCATAAAGAGAAGGTTCCGGTGCCATCTCCCAGGTCAACAGAATCGGCACCGGGGTTCGGATCACTCCTTGCGAGTCTCACGATTCTCGCATCGATCATTGTAGCGAGGAGACTATCATGAGCCGGGATTATACAAAAAAATTATCTGAATTGGTGTGAATTATGACAAAATTTAAATATATGTTATTGTCCATATTGCTGCTGACCCTTGTCCAACAGGCGGGGGCGGATTACAAATTTGATGGCACGCCGATCGTTGCTGTAAAACACGACACCATTTCAGGCGGGATCTATGTGGATGGCGGACATGGCATTGGGGATGCGCCCTATACCCAGAGTTTCAGCAACGTGCCTGCAAATATAGTCTACGCCCGCCTGTACGTTGGAATATGGGGTGGAACTCCTGATTACACCGGAACAGTCGAGACCAAGGTCAACGGTGAGACGCTCGGAACGCTGAACCTCGGGGGCAAGGCAGATACCAACCCGAATGTGGTGTGCACTGGCTTTGGGGTCTATCTTGTAACTTATGAGGTACCGGTATCGTACCTGAAGGAGGGAAGCAACGCTGCGGTGGTTACAACAGCAGGCGACATCGATGGTAGGATCTATGGAGTCACGCTCGCCGCAGTCTACGAGAGCGAGGGCGCGCCAGAGGTTGAGTACTGGCTAAACGACGGGCACGAGAATCTGAACGGCAAGAACTCGCACGACGAATGCACCACCTCCTTCGCTGCTGCGACGTCCGCAAATTCGGATGC
>JAUVWP010000086.1 GCA_030604085.1 Methanosarcinales archaeon
CAATTTCACTTTCACCCCGCTCATGCCAAACGGTTAATACTTCCCCAAAAACAGATTGATATAGATCACCATGAACGAAATATCCATAGAAGAACTTCCGGGCGTCGGTCCTGCGACCGCTGAGAAACTGAAGGATGCGGGATTTAATTCAATCGAGGCGATTGCTGTTGCGTCGCCCTCAGAACTTGCAGCAACCGCGGAAATCGGGGAATCTACCGCTGTCAAGATCATCGCGGCGGCACGAGTATCTGCTGATGTCGGCGGATTCGAGACCGGAGATGCCATTCTCGAGCGCAGAAAGGAGATCGGCAAACTCAAGCTCGGATGCACCGAGGTTGACAATATGATGGGCGGGGGATTTGAAACGCAGGCGATTACAGAGGTATATGGCGAGTTTGGTTCCGGAAAGACGCAGATAGCGCATCAACTTGCAGTAAATGTGCAGCTGCCGGTCGGCATGGGTGGGCTATACGGATCTGTGATCATCATCGACACAGAGAACACATTCCGACCGGACCGGATCAAAAGCATGGTGGAGGGTGCGGCGAAGAGATACGAAACCGAGTACGATCCCGAGGAATTCCTAAAAAACATCCATGTTGCCCGTGCATACAACTCCAACCATCAGATCCTTCTCATGGACACCGCATCTGAACTTGCGGATTCGCTCCGGGATACTGATAAGCCGGTACGCCTCCTGATTGTCGATTCGCTGACAGCGCACTTCCGGGCAGAGTATGTCGGCAGGGGCACGCTTGCCGACAGGCAGCAGAAATTAAACAAGCATCTGCATGCCCTCATGCGATTTGGCGACCTCCACAATGCGATGGTCTTTGTGACCAATCAGGTGATGTCAAAGCCGGATGCGTTCTTCGGCGATCCGACAAAGCCGATCGGCGGGCACATTCTCGGGCATACCTCGACATTCCGGCTATATCTGCGGAAATCGAAAGGCGACAAGCGGGTTGCAAAACTGGTCGACTCGCCCAACCTGCCAGACGGTGAGGCACTATACACAGTGACACCGGAGGGGCTCTTCGATTGATTGTGAAGGCGATTGCAATCGATATCGATGGCACGCTGACGCATAAGGACCGGAGCATCGACTGCCGCGCAGTGGAGTGCCTTCGCTCGCTCGATATCCCGATCGTGCTCGCTACAGGTAACGTGCTCTGCTTTGCAAGGGCGGCAGCGAAACTGATCGGAACCGGCGGGCAGATCATCGCAGAGAACGGCGGCGTGGTCTCGCTTGAATACGATGGCAGGGAGTACTACGATGGTGATATCGATGCATGTGAGCGTGCATTTGATGCATTGACAAAACATCTTGGTGTGCATATCCAAAAACTCGATTCAGAGTACAGGAAGACCGATATAGCGCTTCGGAGGAACTTTGATGCTGCGGATGCGCGGCAGATCGTTGGCAAGGATATCGATGTTGTGGATTCCGGTTACGCCATCCATCTGAAGAACAAGGATGTGGATAAGGGAACCGGACTCTTCAGGATAGCTGGTCTCATGGGTATCGATGCAAGCGACTTTGCTGCCATCGGAGACTCTGAAAACGATATGCAACTGCTTGCCGCGTCCGGATTTGGGGTCGCTGTCGGAAATGCACATCCTGCGCTTGCGGCTGCTGCCGATCTCGTGACCGCTGGCGAGTATGGCGCAGGCGTTGTCGAGGCGGTCCGGTATCTGGCATCTTGCAAGATCTGATCCCCACCGCATTCAGACGGCGTAAACCTCAAACCCGGTTCTCATCATAATACCGGTCCAGAATCTCGACGATATTCCGCACCTCGCAGTCCACCCTGTTCTGGAAAAGACCGTGCCTGAACTGGAGTTCGCAACTCGGGCAGGTGGTGACAACCACATCAGGATCGATCTTTCGGATATCGTTAAGTTTCCGCTCGAATATCTCGAGAGAGAGGTCCGAATGCAAGAAACTGTATGTGCCAGCCCCGCCGCAGCACCCGTCCTCAAGTTCGACAAACCCGGATACGATCTTTGTGAGTATCGCACCCCCATTTCCAACGCCAGCCGCGGCGAGATGACATGGATTATGATATGCTGCACGGATATCCAGTTTCTTTCCCGAAAACATGCTATCGTCAAGATGCTTTACAAGAAACTCGCCGATATCATAAGTGATCGATGATACCCTCGCCGCAGCGTCGCCCAGTTCGTCCCCACTCAGCAGTTCCTCGAATTTCTTAAGCATCATGGTGCACGAGGCGCACGAGGTCACGATGGCGTCGTATCTCTCATCAGCGAATGCGGCGACGTTCTTCCTTGCAGTCTCCTTTACCAGATCGTACATCCCTTCCTCGATCATCGGAAGCCCGCAGCACTGCTGCTCCGGGATGAAGACATTGAATCCGCTCTTTGTAAGCACCCTGATCATCGCTTCGGCGACCCGATCGTCGAAGAGCGCGGATGCGCACCCCACAAAAACCGCAACGTTCATCGCATCCGGATTCTGTTCCTGCACACACTCATTGAGTACCAGCGGTTCTCTCCTGATCTTCGGAAGATCCCTCCCAAGGAGCGTTCCTGCCACCGGCATTGCGATTCTCCCAAAGAACCGGGAATACCGCTCGAATCGGTTGTAATTAGATGCCCATGTACGCATCGCCTGTCTGGTATAAAGGGGCGGGGTCTTCTGGGAAAAGAGCAGTTCCCCGATACTCGCATGGCTCGGGCATCTGGTCGCGCACCTGAGACAGCCGAGACATGTGCCAAGCATCTTTCCTGCACTGCGCGACTCGCCATGCCCGGGATTTTCGAGTTTTCGGAACCTTGCAAGCTGTAGAAACGACCTCGAACCCGATTCCCCTTTCAGCGTGATCGATATCGGGCAGACCGATTTGCAGTACCCGCAGTTGATGCATTTTTTTTCAAATCTGTTTATATATTCTGTTGGGTATTTTATATCATCCGTGATCTGCCTATCGCTGAAGATTACATCAGGATTCAGGATGCCGTCAGGATCAAAAATCTCCTTTATCTGCTGCATGTAACCGTATATCCTTCCACCCCACTCTTTTTTGAGAAACATCGTCCTGAGTCGCCCCATCCCGTGCTCGCCGGTCATGGTGCCGCCATACTTGAATACCACGTCATAGACCCGGTCCACCAGTTCAGGCAGCAGATCGATGTTTTTTGGGTCGTTTAAGTTCAGCATCGGTCGGATATGCAGATTCCCTGATCCTGCGTGTCCGTAGACTGCAGAAGTTATGCCATACTCCTCGAATATCTCATGCAAATCGCATATCAGCGGTGCAAGATCCGGTACGCTGACAGCAACGTCATCGATGAACGCATCCGGCTTCATATCCTCATCATAGTTTGTCAGGATCGGGACGAGCGCTTTTCTGACAGCCCATATCCTTTCCTGCACTTCTTCGTCCTCTGATTCGGAAAAAATTAAGCAGACATCATACCGCTCATGAATCATCCGTTCAAGATCGTCTATCTTTGATTTTCGGTCGTCGCCCTCGAATTCAACGAAGAGCGCACGTGCATTCGCAGGTATGCCCATATCGGGATGCTCTTCCCGGACGATTTCAAGAGAGGTTGAGTCCATCATCTCGATCTTTACGGGATCAAGTTTCTTGATGTGCTGGACTGCATCACCGGCATCGTATAACTTTTTGAAGTATATCGCACTGATAGCCGTTCCCGATACAAGCGGGAGAACCTTCAGCCGTATTCGTGTGAAGATACCCAGAGTTCCGACGCTTCCGGACATCAGATGTGCGATCATACCGCTGATGCGGTCATGATCAAGCATCGCCCTGATATTATATCCGCTTGCAGTCTTTACATCCCTTTTCGATTCGAGACGTGCTATTGTATCGGTGTCAGCAAGTATCCGCTTTTTTAGCCCGAGTAATCCGCCTGATATCCTGTCAGGAATGGTCTCTGCTCTGGCGGTGTCGATGATCTCGCCATCTGCTGATACGAACTCCACATCGGTCACGTAATCATCTGTGGTTCCGTACTTCACAGACCTCGCTCCGCTCGCCTTCGTTCCAATATTGCCGCCTATCATGCAGATCTCAGAACTCGACGGGTCTGACGGGAGAAATAGCCCTTTCTCACCGAGATATTCCTGAAGATCATTTATTACGACTCCTGGCTCCACATCAACAAAGAACTCCCCGTCTTTCTCCACGATATTAAAAATGCGGTTCATCTTCTTCGAGATATCCAGAATAATCCCTTTGCCAAGGCAGCTTCCTGCGAGATTGGTTCCGGCAGCCCTTGCTGTGACCGGAATTCCAAGTTCCTTTGCCGCCTTCACGCACTCGCGGACGTCTTCTGCATCGACCGGGCAGACCACGGCAGACGGCATGACCTGATAGATGCTCGCATCGGTTGAATAGCAGTACAGCGTCGCAAGATCGGTGTACACCTCACCTCTGACGTTTTGGAGTGCTTTTTTGATGTGGTTCATCCTTTACCCTCCGGATCGAAGACAACGTATCCATGATCTCTGAAATCTCTGAAATCTCTGGACTCCTTACTGGCATCAATCTTTCTGGCGATTGTTCCATAATACTCCTCTCTATTTTTGTCCCCCCTCCCATCAACCCATGCCTTCAGAGCCCCTGAAATGCAAAGATTATAAGTTCATAACGCGCATATATCGAGGTATACATGTTCGATCCACAAACACTCGTCGTCCCTGACGGCACCAGGATGGAGGAGCGTACCATTGTGGTTAACGGCGATGCGATCATCGGTGGCGGTACCAGCATCGAATACGGCATCATCGCAGATGAGATCACGATCGGTGAGCACGTGAAGATCTATGGCGAAGTCTCTGCACGTTCGGATGTTTACATAGACCGCAGGTCTGAGATCGGAGGCACTGTGCGTGCGAATGGCGACGCCCATCTTGGCGAATTTACGAAGATCGATGGCAAACTCGCTGTTGCAGGCAATCTTGACATCGGGGATCATGTATCGATCAAGGACGGGTTCGAGGCAAGGGGCTGGATCACGATCAGAAACCCGATACCGCTCATCATCTTCCTGTACTTGTACCTGAGTGAACTGATACGCAGCGGTAGGGACGAAGAGGTGGAAAAAGCGTTGGATGATCTCTTTTCCGATGATTCGGATGGCGTCAATACTCCGATGATGGTACTGCCTGCCAAATCCAGAATCACGCTCAGCGCGATCGAAACAAGTAAGCCCGCACATATCGGAGACGACTGCCGGCTGCAAGGCAACATCCGTGCAGAATCGGTAGCTATGGGCAGCAACATAACCTTATTCGGAAGCATCAGGGCTAAAGACATCACGATCCGTGAAAATTGTACTGTTCATGGGAATATCGATGCGAGTGGTAACGTCAGCATCGGTAGTGGCAACCACGTGCTTGGCGATCTCCGTGCACGGGCTATCAATATCCATCGCAGCGCGGTAGTGGACGGCACGATGGACGCACCCCGCGGCATCGTGGTCGAGGAGACTGCAAGCGAGGTGGAAGAAGCAAGAAAGCCGGGAGAGGTTGAAAAGCCAAAAGAGGTCGGAAAGCCGGAAACGGAAGCAAAAGCAGTGATAAAGAGAGCGAAGGATAAGAAACATGCAAGATCCGGCAGAAATATAGGACGAAAGCAGTTTGCAATACCGCGAAGCAGGATAGACAAACGCAGTAGGGGGGAGCGGCATGGGCGCGGACAGAGATATTACGTACGAGGACGTGGCGCAGAGCGTCATTGACCTGCTTCTGAGGGCTGAGACCCGGCTTCCTGACGACGTGACGGCAGCACTAACGGATGCGCATGGGCGCGAGACCGATCCCACTGCAAGAGCGCAGATCGAGGCGATTCTTGAGAACATCGAACTCGCGGCGATGCGGAAGGTTCCAATCTGCCAGGATACAGGGATATTGATATTCTTTGTCGAGATCGGAAGGGATTGCGCGATTAATTTTGACATCAAAGATGCGATACGGGACGGTGTTAAAAAAGCAACCGAGATCGTACCGCTCAGACCAAACGCGGTGCATCCGACCAGGAGAGAGCCGTCCGGAAACGTTGGAATCGGACTGCCTGACATCATTCTTGATATCAACGAGGGAGACCGCATAAGAATTACTGTGATGCCGAAAGGTGCTGAAAGTGAGAATGTGAGCCGGCTTGCGATGCTTAACCCCTCGCAGGTAGCGGATATCAAGCGGTTCGTCCTCGAGACAGTCGCAGATGCCGGAGGGAAGCCGTGTCCCCCCATAATCGTTGGTGTCGGGATCGGCGGATCCTTTGACAAGGCAGCCCGCCTTGCAAAGAAGGCGCTACTGCGTGAAATCTGCGATAACGCCTCCGGCGTCGACGCTTGCACTATGGACGATTTCGAGCTGGAGATACTCGATGCGATCAATTCACTCGGCATCGGCACGATGGGGCTTGGCGGAGATATCACCGCGCTTGCCGTGCATATCGAGTATGCGCACTGCCACACCGCATCGCTTCCTGTTGCTGTGAACATCCAGTGCTGGGCGAACCGGAGAGCGAGCGTGGAACTCGGCGGGTGATCTTTCTGGCGTCTTGTTGTTTCACCCCTCACATACAATCCCATAACCCACGCGACCGTTAAGATGCAAACGGGATGATACAGATGCACAAATGTTCGAACCAGCCTGCCGCGAGATCCTTGAGCAAATCCTAAATCACGAGATAGCGAGCGAGCGCAAGCTCGATGCCGCCAAGAAGCGGGTCAGCGCAAAGTACAAACTCCGGAGTCTGCCGAAGAATTCGGAGATCCTTCTGCTCTGTTCTGCTGATGAGCGCGTCCGTGCGATCCAACTACTGCAGCGAAAGTCAGTCCGCACGATATCAGGCGTTGCCGTGGTTGCGGTGATGACCTCGCCGCACCCGTGCCCGCATGGCGCATGTATCCCGTGCCCGGGCGGTCCTGCATCCGCATTCCAGACACCGCAGAGTTACATGGGGCGAGAGCCCGCCACGATGCGTGCGATCCAGTGCGGCTACGATCCGTACGAGCAGGTGGCAGTCCGGCTGCGGCAGCTGCAGAGCATCGGGCATCCGGTCGACAAGGTTGAACTGATCGTGATGGGCGGGACGTTCACAGCCCGTCCGCCGGATTACCAGCAGTGGTTTGTCGGACGGTCGATTTTGGCTATGAACGATTTTGGTGGCGCGGGCGTGGCGGATCAGGATATCGATCTCGATATCGAATCCGCAATCGCCACGAACGAGACTGCCGCGGTCAGGAATATCGGGATCACCTTTGAAACCCGCCCGGATCACCTGTCCACAGTGGAGATCGACCGCCTGCTCGAGATGGGCGCAACGAAGGTGGAAGTCGGGGTTCAGAGCATCTATGACCGCGTGCTCGAGAAGATCGATCGCGGGCATACCGTGCAGGACGCAATCGCTGCCAACAAGCGTTTGCGTGACAGCGGGCTTAAGGTCGGATTCCATATAATGGTCGGGCTTCCCGGATCTGGTGCCAACGATGACCTGAACATGTTTAAGACGCTCTTTAACGATCCTGCGTTCTGCCCTGACCACCTGAAGATCTATCCCACGCTCGTCACCGAGGGAACCGTGCTCCACCGGTGGTGGAAGGATGGCAGCTACCAGTCGCTTGACAACGTTTCAGCGATCGGGCTGCTCGCAGATATCAAGAGCGTGCTTCCAAAATGGGTACGGCTGCAGCGGATCCAGCGGGACATTCCCGCGCAGCAGATCGCGGCAGGTGTCACAAAGAGCAACATCCGCCAGCTTGCAGAAGAACAGCTTCGGTCGATGGGTGGATCATGCAGGTGCATCAGGTGCCGCGAGGTCGGACATGCATCGCTGCACGGAAGAGTGCCTGAGAAGATTGAACTGTTGATCGAGACGTACAGTGCATGTGGCGGAACCGAGCACTTCATATCGTTTGAAGATACGGAAAACAATATCCTGATCGGTTTTCTGCGGCTGCGGTTCCCGGATTCTCCGCACCGGATAGAACTGGCAAACGCTGCTCTCGTGCGTGAACTGGTGGTGTACGGAAGGATGGTGCCATTAAATGCAGACTCCAGCCCTCGCA
>JAUVWP010000093.1 GCA_030604085.1 Methanosarcinales archaeon
CTTCGTGTTTCGTGCTAATATATAAGATTTATGTAGTAGGAGGGTGCATGTCGTTACCAAACAGAACAAAACCATGATCGATATCCAAAACCTCAGCTACACCTACCCGAACATGTCCGAACCGACATTACGCGGCATCGACCTGCATATCGATGATGGTGAGTTTGTACTGCTCCTTGGCGCAAGCGGCTCCGGGAAATCCACACTAATCCAGTGCTTAAACGGACTCGTACCAAAAATCACAGGCGGAAACCTCGAAGGCGAGATCGTGATAAACGGGAAGGATGTTCGGAAGTATAAAGTACATCAAATGGCATCGGATGTGGGGATCATCTTTCAAAATCCGGATACCCAGTTATTTTCACTTACAGTCGGAAAAGATGTTGCATTCGGACCGGAAAACGTCGGAATGCCAAAAGAAGAAATATTAAGGCGAATGGACCGGGCTATGCACATCGTTGGCATTGATGATATGCGAAATCGTTTTATCTTCACACTATCCGGAGGTGAGAAGCAGCGGGTTGCAATAGCAGGTACGCTTGCGATGGAGCCGCAGGTCATGGTTCTGGATGAACCGACATCTGATCTTGATCCGGTTGGTACGGGCGAGGTACTCTCCATTGTCCGGCGATTAAATCAAGAAAAGGATATAACTATCATCCTGATTGAACACAAAATTGATGAAGTGGTGCATCTGGCAGATCGTGTCGTTGTTATGGATCAGGGGAAGATTATCATGGATGATACTCCAGATAAAATCTTTAATAACGGACACGATCAGCTAAAAAGTATCGGCATAGCTCTACCTCAATTATCCGAGATTGTTCATGTAATGAAAAATGGTTCTGGCGATTTCGAAGGGGATTTGTCAACCTATTCATCATATAAAACGATACTTGCCAGATTATGCCAGTTACTCCGGGACAAACCTGCCAATATCGCACGATTCAGGACCGCTCATACGCCACCCAACAGGACCGCACCGAAACCCAAGATCGAGATCAAGAACCTGCGGCACATCTTTGAAGATGGGAAGGTTGGTCTTGACGGCATCAACCTTGTGATTCCGGAAGGTGATTTTGTGGCACTAATCGGACACAATGGTGCAGGAAAAACCACCCTCATAAATCATTTGATCGGGTTTTTAAAGCCTGCTAATGGAACAATCTTCATCGATGGCAGGGACATCTCAGACATGCGGGTGGCGACTCTCGCACAGAGCGTGGGATATCTATTTCAGAACCCTGACAATCAGATTTTTACGGACAGTGTTACTCAAGAACTGAAATTTGGTCTGGAAAACATCAAACTTCGTGGCACCGTCATCGAAGAGCGCGTGAACCGGGCTATTTCGATGATGGAACTTGAAGAGTTTCGAGATCGGCATCCACATTCATTAAGCCGGGGTCAGCGCCAGCGTCTCGCGGTGGCATCCATCCTTGCTATGGAGCCTGACATCATCGTGCTCGACGAGCCCACCACCGGGCAGGACTGGGGGCATGTGAACAAGTTTCTGCAGCAGATCCGGCATCTGAATGAACTTGGTAAGACGATCATCCTGATAACCCATGACATGAACCTCGTGGCGGGATATGCCAGACGGACGGTTGTGATGGACAAGGGCAAGATCGTGCTGGACGGGGACACGAGATACGTCTTTTCAAAGCAGGAAATTCTGGAAAAAACCGGAATAACACTGCCTGTTATCACCAGACTTTCGCCCGACCTACTGAAGGAAGGGGTAGATATTCCACCGCTCCTGACCGTCCAGGAGTTAAGTGAGATGGCTTTTTCGAATTCCGGGTAGTGCCATATAAACCGAGACTCTTGTTCCCGGATTCAGATCTGCGGTAGCGTCCTATATTCCATGGTACGCCTCAAATATCAAAAATCCCCTCTACGTCCATTTAAGTGTGTCCACCACAAACACTTCAACTTAAGCGAGCTATCAAGCCATCACATCAGTATCCTTCCCGAGCGGTTCACCATTTCACCGTAACCATCATTGTCAAGAAGCCTAAAATAATCAGAGATCAAAGCCATAAACATCCACTCAAGGATCGAGAGGTACGATGAAGAGGTTCACAAGATGCCTGATCTGTGGCGCAAGCGTCAGAACAGAAACAGAGAATATGCCAGATCATACGAGGCGGGTACATGCCGAGAGCCATGACTCACTTGAGATAAACCCAAAATATCCCCCTGCCGCAAGGAAGCTCGCAATGCTCGAGAATGTGCGGGAGAAAGCATCGAAGGATCCCGAGTATCTGAAAGAGTTGGAGGATTGTATGCGGGAGGGATATTTCTGATCCGGCATCCAAAAATGAATCTCATGGCGCCGGCAGATTCATTCGAGACTGCCGCCGGCGTGATCGAAGCCGGAGCGGACGAGATCTATCTCGGACTTGAGAACGAGAACTTCATGAACCTGAATCTCTCGGGACGCGGGCGTGGCTGCAACGTTCCAACGCTATCAGAACTCGAAGGGATCGTAGAGTTCGCCCACGAGCGTGGAATTCTGGTGGATTACACCGTGAACACCCCATTCCTTAGCGACGAACTCGAAGAGATGTTCGTATCGCACGTCATGGCTGGCGTGGACGCGGGCGTGGATGCGCTGATCGTTGGGGAACTCGGTGCGATGCAGCTAATCAAGGAGATGGACACAGGACTGCCGGTTCACGCAAGTGTACTCTTAAACACGTTTAATCGCGGGCAGATCGAACTGCTGAAGGATTTGGGCGCAAGCAAGATCGTCCTGCCGTTTAAGATGGAACTTGCTGAGATCAAGGCGCTATCAGAGAGCGGAATCGATCTCGAGATCTTCGGGCAGTTCGGATGCTCGAATATCAATGGCACATGCCACCTAATCCATAGCGCGGGCGAGAGCATCAATCTCGGACTTCCGTGCCGTGCGAACTATCATGTCGGTGGCAAGGTGCAGCGGGTGCATCCGATCCTCGATGCGGGCACGGACTGCTCGCTCTGCAGCATCCCTGACCTGCTCGAGATCGGGGTGAGCGCACTCAAGATCGTCGGAAGGGGCATGAATCCGGAGATGATCCGGGAGATCGTGCAGATATACCGGAGGTGCATCGATCTCGCACTCGGCGGCGGCGATCCGGGCGCGATCCGGGAGTATGTGCTCACAGAAGAGCCTTTCTGGCAGATGTTATGCGAGCAGAGGAGATGCAAGTACCTTGAAACACCAATTATTGATTCTTATGTGTGATTATGATGATTGAACTGAGAACGTCTGATTATTCAAAGATCGAAGTGATCGCGGGGTTGATCGAAGATGCGGATATCGGTTCGGGCGTCAGGATAGGGGTCGGGAGTGAGGCGTGCGTACACAAACTACCCGCGACCCCGGAGATCGCACAAGTATCCGACCTCGATTGCATCGATGGCGTGACGCTGGTAACCCCGATAACGCCACAGAAGCACTTCGATCGCGTATGCGAATATGTGAACGAGGTCACAGATCTCGGAATCAGGAACCTCCGCATCGTCGTAAACGACCTCGGAATCCTCTACTCCTGCGAGCTCGATCGCCCTGTCGCTGGAAGGGGCATCGTGCACACCTCAGAGGCGTGCCCGTGGGTGGATCACATCCTGCGGGATGAGAGCGACTACATTAGGGATGCGTACCTCCAGACCAATCTCAACTATTCGAGAACCTGCGCCCTTTTGAAAGGCATGGGCATCGAGGGGATCGAGATTGATCTCCTGCCCCGGACGATTGCGGCGGCAAGGAGACTCGACTTGTCAGTGTATGCGCATTTCGGGTATGCTGTGGTCGCTTATGCGCGGAGCTGCCATACGGCACGGTTCTATCACGAGAAGCCACCTCTGTGTGCGCAGTTCTGTAATTCGCCGCTGGAACTGGAACTTCGGGATATCTTTGATCTGGAGAGTCTCTCTTTTGCGCCGCCGGATGCTGATGTGAAGGCGGTGTTTCCGGTGTTTTATTTGTTCGGGAACACGATCTACATGAAGAGCGATTGTCGTGATGCTGCGGGCGTGGACGGGGTTATTGTTAATTGTGATATGCACGCACCATCCTCCAAAATACTATATGAGATGGCGACACTTGTATAATATCAAGACGTGGGAAAAGGTCGTCAACATGAAACCCGAGGAAATCGCCAGTTTCCGCAAATTCTATTAAAAAAGGAAATAAATGAAAAGGACAATAAACCAAAAAGGAGGAAAGCTCGTGGGAAAAAAACCAGATGAATGGCTGAAACAAGCTGATTATGACATGGATACAGCAGAATTTATGTTCAACGGTGAACGGTACTTTTATGCCGTGTTTATGAGTCACTTATCCATAGAAAAGGCGCTTAAAGGGAGGTATGTCCAAAAGTTCGATAAAAATCCACCCAAAACACATAATTTGCTGTATCTCATCGAATTGATTGATCCACAAATTCCCGATAATTTATATGATATCATATTTATTCTTAATAGAGTAAGTATTTCTACACGTTATCCCGACAATCTACAGAGAATGCTGGAAGAGTTTAATAAGTCGAAAACCGGAGACGTACTTGAAAAGAGCAAGGATGTGTTGAAATGGTTAAAAACAGAGTTATAGGGGCGATTAATTTCTTACAACAATGTCTGAAAGAAACCGGATTAGACGTCTCGAAGATCCTATTGTTCGGATCCCAGAGCAGAGAAGAAGCCACAGAAGAAAGCGATATAGATATCCTGATAATATCAGAGGATTTCCAGGGCAAAGATGTCTTTGAAAGGGCAAACTTGACCAAATATGCCGAGATAACCGCAACTAAGAAATTCATGGTGCCTTTTGACATTATCACTCTGACTCCTGATGAATTTGAAAATGAGACCTCGCCTGTCGTTGAATATGCCAAAAAGGGGAAGCTGATGTACAGAGTATAAAAACAAGTATATCGCCTATTATGGCAAACTATCGTATGTTATGACAGTACCTTAATTTCACGCGAAGACGAGACACAATCATGCAACCCGATAGATTCACCTTAAAAGTACAGGAAGCGCTGCAGACCGCTCATGCAGTCGCGACTGAGTATGATCATCAATACATCGACTGTGAGCACCTTCTGCTTGCACTATTGCGGGATGAGGGGGGTCTTGCTCCGAGAATCCTTGCGAAGATGGATCTCTCGCCGGAATTACTGAGAGGGCAACTTGAGCAACATCTCTCAGAACAGCCGCAGGTGACAGGCATAACCGAGATCCACATCACAGAGCGGTTCAACAGCGTGCTCATCGCTGCGGAAAAGGCTGCAAAGAAACTGAAAGACGAGTATGTAAGCGTTGAGCACCTCTTAATAGCGTTAATAGAATCCGATGGCGCATGTGGAAGAATTCTCAAGGAATCCGGTGCAACAAAAGACAAATTGCTCGAGGCTCTCAAAGAGGTTCGAGGGAGCCACCGGGTGACCTCGCAATCACCGGAATCGACCTACGAGGCGCTCCAGCAGTACGGAATCGATATGACGGCACTTGCACGGGAAGGAAAGCTCGATCCGGTCATCGGGAGAGACGATGAGATCAGACGGACGATCGAGATCCTATCCCGGCGGCGAAAGAACAATCCGGTCTTGATCGGCGAGGCAGGAATTGGAAAGACTGCGATAGTTGAGGGGCTCTCACAGAGGATCGCAAATCAGGATGTTCCGGAGGGACTGAAAGAGAAGAGTATCATTGCGCTTGACATGGGTTCGCTTCTGGCTGGTGCAAAGTTCAGGGGCGAGTTTGAGGAGCGGCTGAAAGCAGTCTTAAAGGAGATCGCAGATTCGGAGGGCGCGGTCATTCTCTTCATCGATGAATTGCATACCGTTGTCGGGGCTGGCGCTGCCGAGGGCTCGATGGATGCGAGCAACCTGATGAAGCCGATGCTTGCAAGAGGCGAACTCCACTGCATCGGGGCAACGACGTTAAATGAGTACCGGAAATACATCGAGAAGGATGCTGCGCTCGAACGAAGGTTCCAGCAGGTCTTGATCGAGGAGCCCGATGTCGAGGATACGATCTCTATCTTGCGTGGACTGAAAGAACGCTACGAAGTCCATCACGGTGTCCGGATCAAGGATGCTGCGCTCGTCTCCGCAGCAGTTCTCAGCAACCGCTACATCTCGGATCGTTTCCTCCCTGACAAGGCGATCGATCTCATGGATGAGGCAGCAGCGCGGATCAGGACCGAGATCGACAGCATGCCGACCGAACTGGACGAGATCAGACGCAGGATCATGCAGCTTGAGATCGAACGCGAGGCGCTTAAGAAGGAGAGCGACGCGGCGTCGAAGGAACGGCTCGACCATCTGGAACGAGAACTTGCAGACCTGCAGGGCGATTCTGACAGCATGAATGCGCAGTGGCAATCAGAGAAGGATGCGATCTCGAAGATGCGGGAGGTCAAGCGGGAGATCGAGGATGTGAAGGTTCAGATCGAGCTTGCCGAACGGGAGTACGATCTGGGTCAGGCAGCAGAACTGAAGCACGGAAAGCTTCCTTTACTTGAAAAAGAACTTGCAGAAGAGGCAACGCGGTTGCAAGCGAAGCAGACTACATCAACGCTCCTGAAAGAAGAGGTCGATGAGGATGACATCGCAGAGATCGTGAGCAGATGGACACACATTCCTGTTAGCAAGATGATGCAGGGGGAGCGGGAGAAACTCCTCGATCTTCCTGAGGAGCTGCACAGACGGGTCGTCGGGCAGGATGAGGCTGTGCAGGCGGTATCAGACGCAATCCTGCGGGCTCGTGCAGGGATAAGCGATCCGAACCGCCCGATCGGGAGTTTCATCTTCCTTGGTCCGACTGGCGTTGGGAAGACCGAACTCTGCAAAGCGCTTGCGCAGTCGCTCTTTGATTCCGAGGGGAACTTGATCAGGATCGACATGTCTGAGTATATGGAGAAGCACACCGTATCCCGGATGATCGGCGCACCTCCAGGATATGTCGGATACGATGAGGGCGGGCAGTTAACAGAGGCGGTTCGCAGGAAGCCTTACGCTGTGATCCTGTTTGATGAGATCGAGAAGGCTCATTGCGACGTCTTCAACATCCTCCTGCAGATTCTCGATGACGGGCGTCTTACTGATTCGCATGGCAGGACAGTGGATTTCAAGAACACGGTTCTGATCATGACCTCGAATATCGGAAGCGATCACATCTACCGGGATCTGGCGAGTGGCGGATCCGGGGGTAGCTACGAAGAGATGCGGGAGATGATTCTTAAGGATCTGTCCGGTTGTTTCAGACCGGAGTTCTTGAACCGGGTCGATGAGACCGTTGTTTTTAGAGCGCTTACAAAGGAGCAGCTTGTCGCGATCGTGGACATACAGATCGGGTATCTGATGGATCGGCTGAAGGATCAGAGGATCGAGCTTGTGGTTAC
>JAUVWP010000060.1 GCA_030604085.1 Methanosarcinales archaeon
CCCGATTTTACCAATTTTATGATATGGTATCCAGCTGACACATTAGAAACAGTCAATGGGGTGGTCCCATTATATACACCATCTAAATATACATTCGTATTAGGTGGTGTGGAAGATATTAAAACAGATCCTGTTTTTAGTGCTGTTGGAGATTGTTTTGGTACTGTTGGTATCGGTGTCGGCTTCGTCGGTTCTTCTATGCGCTCACTCCCAACATGCACATTAATGGTTTCCCATGTGTGCATGTCTTTTGTTGATCGATCTGCAATCTCGAACTGGTATATGCCATATTTTACAGCATCGTTTACATGGACGGTGATGTTAAAGGTCGCGGACCGTCCTTTATCGATCCTTTTTATTCCATCCCCACCCACAACCGATATACCGGCTGGTAGCGAGCGAATATTTATATCCACGTTAGCACACCGGTCACTGTCAAACGAACCACCATCTGAAAAATATTTGATTGTCACACCAAATGTTGTCTGTGATCCGGGGCTGATATCGACCCTTTGGGGTACCGTAGTGAACCTGATATTATCCCCTGCACGATCTGTTGCATAGCAATCTGAAACCAATGTGGTAAAAATCAATGCGATGGCTATGGTGCTGATGCCAAGCAGTGCGATTTTATTCACAAGATCATTTTGTTAGCATCTATCAAAAATGTTTGTCTTTATGATGGACTATCACACCGTATGATGTTATATTGTTTTGAAGTGTCGTCACTTCAAGTTTAGTGCCGACCCTCACGCCCCCTCCATTGGGATATGCGCACATCAGCACTTGAATTCCTGGCATGAACAACCATGCACCTGCCGCGGATCGTCTCATCCAGAAACCCCTGCACCTCGTGCACGGCATCTGCCGCATCCCTCTTACGGTCTGTGATCCCATAGACCACAGGTCCGAACGAACTCATCCCGGCGCCACACGTACTTTCCTGCATCAGTTCGATGATCCGTGCGATCTCCGGCGTCTGAAGCGCAATCTCACGTCTCTTGAACCCTACATCCTGTATCCGATTTATCGAATCCCCGAATGCCTCGATGTCGCCTTCGACAACACCGGAAAGTGTCTCCATCAGTATGATGTGCGAGAGTTCCTGCACCTCCGAAAGCGGGATCGGGCACTCCTTTCCGAAGATATCCACCTCTCGTGCATCATGAGCACCTCTAACGTCAGGGATTGCAAGCACGATCTCCCAGTCCGGGAACGGCTGCTGGAATAGAATCGATGCCGGCGGTGATTTCGATGCTGCCGACGGCTTGAATGCGCCCTTTTCGGAAAACTTATGCCCGGAATCGAGGATGAAACCGCCGCTCTTGAACGACGCGACGCCGATACCAGATGTTCCGCCGCGTCCCACTGCAATTGCGATATCCCGCACGCTCATGCCCAGATCGTACAATCGGTTCACAGCCATGCCTGCGGCAAGCGCAGCCTGCGTGCCAGTGCCAAGCCCGACATGCGACGGGGAATCCTGCTCGATGTGGATGCGGACGCCGCAACCCTCCGGGAGTATCGCGCTCGCGCTCTCGCGCATCCGGTCTGCCAGTTCTAAGTTGCCTGCGACAGTGATCCCATCTGCCGCTTCTGTCGCTTCTGCCGTGATACGGATGCCCGGCTCTTCGATCGTCAGCCCGATCCCGCCATCCACCCGCCCGATAGATGCGTTGAGGTCGATTAAGGTGATGTGGAGGCGGGATGGTGTTGTGATCTCGATCTTCATGGGGTGTCTTCTGGCACCCATGGTAAAGATGTTTATGGCTCCCTGGCATCTGGCTGTCGCGTTTTGTGGTGTGGCGCCCTGTGAACGATAGGCTTATGATTGGAAGAAATGATGATGGATATACCAAAATTAGAGGTGGTAAAAATGTATAGAAGATTGTTAGACCCATTTGAAGAACTGCACAGGATGCAAGAATGGATGAACAGGGCATTCGGAGAATCCGGACCGATCGCGCCCGGGAGATTGCTGCCATCTGGAACTCGCGAGGAGGCGATGGAGGCCGTGACGCCGTCCATGGATTTGCAGGATACGGAAGATAAGATCCTGGTCACTGCCGATGTGCCCGGTGTTGACAAGGGAGATGTCACCGTGAATGTTCGTGGCGATATGCTCGAGATCACGGCTGAGAAGAAGGAAGAGAAGGAAGAGAAAGGCGAGGGATACATCAGAAGGGAGCGCGGCTACTCCGGATTCTACCGAAGGATACCGCTGCCGGCTGAGGTGGATCCGGGCAAGGTCGATGCCACGCTGAAGGATGGCGTGCTGCGGATCGAGATGACAAAGACTGCACCTTCGGAAGCAAAGAAGATCGAAGTGAAGTGATCTTCTTTTTTATTTTTTTTATAATGAGATCGATTGTAATGGGTTTTTGATCCAAATATCTGACCATGCCAAATAACGACCACACCCGCCGAAAAAAAGACTCTGCGTCCCCCGTCTGGGACAGCAAACCAAGGCGAGTCCCAAATCCAAAGGACATCGAGTTCCAGACCGCAGAGGTCGTGATCTCTCATCGCCCTTTCAGACAGAGTCTTCTTGCGCACAGGACTGTGAAACTGAGAAGGGTGATGATTGATGACTGATGATAATCTTGCAAAGACAATTGGGTGGATTGTTATACTTATAGTGGTAGTAGCGGCGATTGGATTTGGATTTGTCGGATTTGTTCTCTTGTTTTCCGGTGATGACGCCACAGTGACAGAACAACCACACCCCCCACGAATACAACACCCTTCAAGTTCTGATCGAAGTGCTCGAAGTGCTACACAACCGATTCCGACAACAACCCCTGTACGCCCTGAATACGATCTACGAGGATCGGAACTTGACAGCCCCATCTATATAAATTACAATGCAGATGTGACTGAGGAAGCCATTGCAGATGTGTGCAGTGAATACAAAGATTCGCTTGTATATATGCAGGGAGAGACTGATTGCAATGACATGGCTGTTTATCTGTGGAACATGCTGCAGAAGAGGGGGGTTAAAACACTATTGGTAATAGGCACACCAGATGGAGAATATACACCGTTCGCCGATTGTGATCACGCGTGGTTAGTATGTAAGACGCCCGATGGTGCTATATGCATCAAGCCGACCATACCAATGGTGATTTGCAGCAGTTGTGTATATACGTTTCGGACTTCAGAGGAGGTTGATGAGTATATGGTAAAGGCGTTGGAAGAATCAAAGCAAGATTCAATACGCGATATACGGGAAGAATGCCCCAATCTTACAGAGGAGGCGATTGAAACGGCGCATGAAAAAGTATTATCTTCAGAAGAGGGACGGGCAATGCTTGCTGCTCTTAGGTCGAGTGCACGGTATATAATACGCGAACGCCCCGGCGATCATTCTGACTTCGATTACAGACAGGGATACTATTATGCGAAACCATCTGATCTGAGAAAGGATATTGGAGAGAGGTGGTAGCTGTAGCGACAAAAATAACCGATCCACCACCGGGAGAAGAATTTAAACGACTCTATGCTGGTGATAATGATATTGCCTGTTTTCATATGATTGGAAAAATATGAACTAAAAACAAATCGAATTAGCTATGGAAGATTCAATAATATATGAAAAGTGCCAAATAAAAACAGGAGATAATTATGGAAGGAAATCAAAGTGTAAGTTTATGGGAAGTGAAGCTTCCTATCAATGGATTGATATCCATAGAACAAGATGAGATAGGAATGGGTGACGTTACGTTCCATCCCTGCAAAGACGGTTTTTTAGCTAAAACCGTTGTAAATGGTTCTCGGGATGATATGATACGAAATGAAGCCATAAAACGTGTAAACAAAACACTTGATAAAATAGCGTTTGAAATCGATGCGCCCATACGAATTGAAGAAAGCGGGCCGATAATAACCAATCGGGTTAGTAAGCATGTTGAAAAAACAACCGGAGAGGTCATAGATAGCACGGCATCGATAACAATAAAATTGATTCATCCAATCGATGAAGAAACTGTAAGCAAAGCTGATAAGTTAGGATCGAATATACGGGATAACGCTAAAAACACTTTTCAAAGATCATTGAGCCACTATAGAAATGGTCTAAATGCTGAATTTGATAGAAATCCCAAAGCATTTCTTGATTTTTGCACTTCTATTGAAGTAATCGCTGGACATTATGGTGAAGGAAGATGTTTGTTTAGCTGGGACAATGTCACAGAAAACGATAGTGAGGAACTCATAAGGTACCTCATAGATGAGTTTGGAATTAAGTGGGTGAAAGATGCAGAAATCATCAAACTCGATAATGATGATAGTAAAACCATTCGCATCTTTAAGGATGAAAACTCAGTCGAAATAAGGATCGATGAGAAAGCAGGAAAAGCAATCCTAATAACCAGTGATTTCAGAACCCGCTACCTAAAAGCTAAAAACGAGAACGGTAAGCTAAACATATACGGAAATAAAATAAAGGATAAAATCTATGATTGCTGTGAAAAATGTTTTGGAGAAAGAAAAGAGGATGAAGTAAGAGATCTCTATAAAATTAGAAATAGTGTTGCACATGGTTCGAAAGATGTAAGTGATCCAGAGGAAATAAAAATTATGATCGAAAAAACGCCCCAAATAAAAGATTTGGCAAAGCGGGTTTTAAATTTTTGGAGTAAAAAGATTGATATGACCAGAAAAAGTAGAATCGATTAAATGATTGCTCCACTCAAAAACCAGTCCCAATACAAACTCTGGATTAACGGCGAATGGACTGAACCGGAGTCTGAAAACGCAATCTTAGTAACCAACCCGGCAACAGAAGAGAGAATCGCAACCATCGCAGATGGGGGATGCGTGGATGCCGGAAAAGCGATCGATGCAGCGCGTGACGCGTTTGATAACACCGACTGGAGCCAGAACCACGCACTCCGAAAGATTGTCCTCCTGAAAGCAGCAGAACTCCTCCGGAAGGACGTAGACCGCCTCGCACGTCTTGAAACGCTGGATAATGGAATGCCGATCGGATGGGCAACGCGGTTCGTCCCTGATGTGGCAGACTTTTTTGAGTATTACGCGGGTTTCACAGAACCGCTCGTCGAGGAACTTAATGTTCAAAGCACCGTCTACTACGAGCCAGCCGGCGTTGCTGCAGGGATCATCCCGTGGAACCTGCCGCTTAAGATGGCGTCATGGAAGGTTGCGCCCGCACTTGCCGCGGGAAATACGATCATCCTCAAGCCATCGAGCCAGACACCGGTGACAGCGCTCGAACTCGGCGAGATATTTGGCAGGGCAGGATGCCCGAAAGGCGTGGTAAACGTGATCATAGGAAGGGGAAGCGTTGTCGGGGCAGAACTTGCAAGGAATGCAAAGGTCGATAAGGTTGCGTTTACTGGCGGGACCGAGACCGGAAAAGAGGTTATGAGACTTGCGTCAGGGAATCTTAAGAAGATAACGCTCGAATGCGGCGGGAAATCTGCAAACATCATCCTCGATGACGCAGATATAGGAAAGGCGGTGAAGGGTGCACTCTTTGCGATGTTTTTCAACGCGGGACAGGTATGCACCGTGGGTTCGAGGCTGCTACTTCCCGAGAGTATCCACGACCGGTTCATGGAACTTATGGTCGCAGAGACGATACGGCTTGTGATCGGGGACGGACTCAATGATCCCGACATGGGACCTGTGGTGAGTCTCGAGCAGATGGAAAAAGACTTGAGATACATCGGATACGGGATCGAGGATGGTGCAGAACTCGTAACCGGTGGAAAGCGTATCGACCGGGCTGGCTACTTTGTCGAGCCGACGATATTTGATCGCGTGGAATCGGAATCGCGTATCGCACAGGAAGAGATATTCGGACCTGTGCTGTCTGTGCTCACGTACAGCGATGAGGCGGAAGCTATCGAGATTGCAAACGATACGAGGTACGGGCTTGCCGGAGCGGTCTGGTCAGAGGATGTTTCGCGTGCAAAGCGGGTTGCAAGCCGCATCAGGGCGGGAACGGTGTGGATCAATACATATCACGGCGCTCCGAAGTATGCGCCGTTTGGCGGGTATCGCGAGAGCGGGATTGGGCGGGAACTCGGGATGCATGGTCTAAAGAGTTACCTCGAAGTGAAGCATGTCATGGTCGGGTGACCGCGGTTGCGGATTCAGGTAATGCCTCAAGTTCACGACATATCATAAACATCCTGCATAGAACTCATCGACAAGCAGTCATGAGGCGCGATTCGCCAACACCGCAGGTGTGCGGCTTCGTGGCGAGCTCCTGGCCGCGTCGTGGGTGAGTTGGGTTGCATCAAAGAGGCGCGATCATGAACGGTTGCCGGAACTGATCACGGACCGGAATAGGGTACAGATCCTGACCCTTATACACTCAACCTCATGATCGCATCAGCGAGATCGCCGCCGGCATCCCCCAGTGCTTCGCGTGCCGCATCCGCACTCGCACCGGTCTGCTCGATCACGAGTTGCACATCCTCGTCAGGTATCGCAAGTTCCCTTGCACGCTCATGCGGCGTGCCCATCAGTTGGTAGGTCTTCGTGCCTGCCGCATCCATGATCGAAACCGCGGCATCGTCAAAGACGATCTCCGAGTCCGCGGTTCGGATGATCACCTCTTCCACGTTCTCAATCTCTGTGACGCTGATACCCATCTGCTTCATCATCTGCTGCATCTTTCGTGGGCTCATGCCCTTCCCAAGTCCTGGAAACATTTTTTTGCACCTCTTTTATCTCTCGATGTATCCCTATTCGTACTAATTGTTTATGGTTTCGGGTGGCATATAATGGTAACGAGATCGCCCCGTCCTCAGGAAGTCCCCGGTATGTTCTGCGGGATGTGCGGGATTCAAATGACATTTCATCGTCACTGGAAATTCTATCGTTCGGTTGGAGGCATCAATCTATTTTGTGCATAGATTCTATAGCAAAGATTTATATAGCGTACACACCAAACTAATTATGATCATAATGGATGATCACAAGTCAGAGGAGGTTAACTAATGAGTGAATTCATAGACGAGTTCATCGAAACATGGAAGAAAGTGATAACCACGCCAAGTGACTTCTTCAGGGAGATGCCGACATCGGGTGGATATGAGGCGCCGCTTAAGTTCGCGGTCGTAAACTACATAATAGCGGGTATCGGGACGGCATTGGTCTCTATATTGGCCTTTACATTCCTGGCATCGCTCTTACCCATGACATCGTTCTGGCCCGGCAGCGCGTTCTCGTTCGGCAGTGCGCTCTCTAATATTATTGTCACGCCAATAATGGGGATCATCGGGCTGTTCATCATCGGAGCGATACTCTACGTCTGTTTCAAGATCGTTGGCGGGTCCGGAAGTTATGAAGGCACGGTTCGGATAATGGCTTACACATCGGCAGTGGATGCGGTTTCGTGGATACCAATTCTTGGCTGGATCGTCGGGCTTTATGCGATCTACCTTGGAATCGTTGGTGGAACCTTTGTTCACAACATCACGACATTGAGGTCTGCGATAGCGATATTCATACCGATAATCGTGATGATAATAATCTCGGCATTGTTGATCGTGGTGCTGGGTGCGGCGCTGTATGAGACATTTGGAACAGGCGGATACGGTGGATACTGCGGATACTAAAATATCCGCTATATGACATGCGGTTAAACACGGACCCTGGCCCGAGGTTTCAGGGTCTGTTTCATTTTTCATCGTCCACTCACTATCAGTACCTGAGCAGATGCCGGAAACGCGCTTTTGCGATCACACCACCAGATATCGCAGATTCCCTTTCCACGCAGACATCAGCGAACTAAGACGCGCTACGCTCTCCTGATCGGTCGGCATAAACATCATCTCAGGGCGATATCGCTCAACGTATCCCAGAAACGGGTAGAAATGCGACATCAGAAACTTAAAATCGCTGATCAGCACGATCGGATCATTGTGGCTCGCGTTTAAGTGTGGCAGCACCGAACTCACATCGGTTCCGCCGCCCGCGGTTATAGACCGCAGCGCAGCGATGTCGGTCTGACATGCGCCCGCATTGAAAGTGATGATCTTTGTCCTAGACTTGAAATACCGGTGGATGGTGTTTGCCAGCATCTTTGCCGATGTGATCGATTTGGTCATGCTTGATGAGGTATCAACAAGCACCCAGACCGTTTTTCGCTTCTCCAGTTCCCGCTCGAGCCACATATTGCTCGAATCGAATAGAACGAGACGTTTCTTGTCGGCGAGCGACGTGCTTGTGCCCCGGTATCGTGTCACGAGGCGCGGTCTCTCGATCCCAAGCCCGCGCTCGAGAAGGGCTGGCAGTTTCAGTTCCCGCGCTAACCCTGCGCATTCGGCTTCATCATATTCGAGTACGCCCTTCCCGCTTCCGATGCTCATGCCATCGATCTTCTGGGCGAGGGTCTCTGGCGCAAATTCGCAGAACTTTTCCTGCTTGATGTACTGCGGCGTGCGCTCATGGATCACATCAGTATTCTTCTTCATCATCCGCCACGGCGTGTTGTCTGAGCGCCAGACCGAGCTCAGAACGCCAGCCAGCGCAGACGCGGACTCGACAAACTCCGTAAACCGCTTCTTTGTGAGATGCTCTGCCGAATCTGCCACGAGACCTGCAAGATGTCTGAACCGGTCGGATCCTGCGAGTTTTGTGATGCTCTCCATGACCTCTATGATCTCCGTGATCCCGCGGTCATCTCCCCGCTCTCTACCATCTCCGCCCGGACACCCCTCGCGAAACATCGGGAATGTGTGCGGATGCCGCGACAGCAGGATGAGCATCGCTATGGTGTAGGCATCATCGCTCTTCGATTCTGCAAGCGAGTCCAGGAGCGACGCATCCATCGGCTCGTAAGCACAGGTATCCATCCCGCGGTTGATCGCATAGTCAGAGACGATGTTCGTTGCGAAATGCACGATGTCTGCGTCCAGGTACTGCCCGCTGAAGATGTCGGCATCGCTTATCTTCTCTGCCTCTGTGATCTCGCGGTAGCCCGCGATCAGGTCATTTATGTGCGGCAGATGCGCGATCTCGTGGCTCACGAGCAGTCTTGCAAGCTCGTTCTGGTCGTGGCTGGTCTTGATGTAGAGGTCAGCACGCCTGGATGCTGTGAAGACGTGGATGTAAGAGGAAGGATCCGAATCACTGCTTTCGATGTATTTCAGTCTGATATCGTAATTGGACACCAGTTTATCGATCAGTTCGCTTAACACCACAAACATACTGCCGGGCGCTGGCTCGCCATCTCTGGCACTCACGCTCACGGTTTCACCCCAGCAGTTTTAATGATGCGAAGCACCTCGCAATCGAAGAGGCGAGGGGCTACCAGGAATGATCCGATTCCGCCAGATGTTTTTAAGATCACGTTATCCTCTTGACATCCTTGTTACGCCTATATGTAATATTTCTCTGCATACTCCAAAATTGTGGCGATTTACCGTGAGCGTTCGCAAAGAGCCTTCCACTCAAATTATAACGCAATAAGATTTTAGTTACATGATTGCCATTATATTCTGAAAAAGGGAGAACCATGCTCACAAGCACATACATCCACATACCCCGCATCGGGAGTACGATCGAATACAGGATATGGTCATGCGGCATCAGGACGTGGTCCGAGTTCGCAGAACACCGGGACGAGATACCCATAGCCGCCGCAAAGAAGACAACCATCCTCGCAGGGATCGATGAGTCTATGCAGCGCCTCGGTGCACGTGACGCTCGATTCTTTGCAGAATCGCTCCCGAAATCCGAGCACTGGCGCGCATACAGCGATTTTAAGGACAGAATTGCCTTTGTGGACATCGAGACCACCGGCCTCTCTCCGAACTATGCCCGCATGACCGTTGTCGGGATATACGACGGCAGGAAGACGAAGACGTACGTGCGCGGGATCGACCTTGACGATATTGTCGATGAGTTCGCAAAATACGATTTTCTGGTGACGTTTAATGGCGCACGTTTTGACCTGCCGTTTATCAAGCGCGAGTATCCTGAGATCGAATTTGACCAGTTGCACACGGACCTGATGTATCCTCTACGGCGCATCGGTTACACCGGGGGGCTTAAGGTAATCGAGCGGATGCTCGGGATCGCACGGAGCGAGGATACGACCGGGATCACTGGATTTGATGCTGTCCGGCTCTGGCACGAGTACGAACGCGGTAGTGCGGATGCGCTTGAACTGTTGCTAAAGTACAATTAGGAAGATATAGTGAACCTTGAAACGATCATCGAACTTACGCATCCCCGGTTCGTTGAAGATGCATTTTCGGTCGGGGCTGCGGTTGGGGCTCAGTGACGGTGTTTTGGTTTTAAGAGATCACGAATGCACACGTTCGGACAAGTGACCTGAATCTGGTTATCATAGCTTTCTCTGATTTGTTATCGGAAAGATTATAATACAAAGGCAGAAAGTATAACCTGATCCATCGGCGGGTCAGATGGGTCGGATAAATCGAGGTGAGTACAATGGCTGTTGAAGACTTGATGAAGGAAGTTGTGACGCAACTTGAGAAGATGATCACCACCAGGACCATAGTCGGCGAGCCGATCACCGCGGCAGGCAAAACCGTGATACCGATCAGCAAGGTATCCTTCGGATTCGGCAGCGGTGGCGGCGAGGGCAAGCGTGGTGAGGAAGGCGGTTTCGGTGGAGGCGGCGGCGGTGGCGCAAAGATCGAACCGGTCGCATTCCTCGTGATATCAGAGGAAGAGGTCAAACTGGTTGGCATGAAAGGAAAGGGTCTGGATATCGAAAAGATCATAGAGTCCGTGCCCGAACTGGTTGAGAAGGTAAAATCCCTGAAAGGGGCGAAGAAAAATAAGCCAGAGGAGTCCGCGGACGAGGATTGACACTTCCGAGGAGGTGGTATCCTGCACTCCATCCTTTTTATTTTTTTACTGGCGGTCATAGTACTGCTGGCGCTTCTACTGTGGGTTCCATTCGTCTGCCGGTTCGAACTGGCAGGCGGTGATGGCGAAGAGACTGTGAAGAAGATCGAACTATCGTGGCTGTTCATATCCCGTACCATCGACACTGATACCGTCCCGGAACGAAAGCCATGCGAAGAAGTGAAGAAACAAAAAGAAGTAGAGAAGCGGAAAGAAGAGAAGGCGGAAAAGGAGATGGATATCAGCCATGCATTCGAACTGGTTCGCACGCTGCACCGTCCTGTAATCCTGCTTGTAAGGCGGATGGTGCGCAGCATCAGGATCAGGGAACTCTCCTGCAATGCGACGTTCGGGTTTTCCGATCCCGCAGACACAGGAATGCTTGCCGGGTTCTTGTATGCCGCCACAGCCCCGATTGCCCGTTCTCCTGTGGTTTCGGTCCGTCTCGATCCAGTGTTCTGGGATCAGACATTCGGATACCGCGCCAGAGGTTCGATCGGCATCACGATTGGAAGACTGATCCTGCCAGTCATCATCTTCGGATGCGAGAGATCGGTCCGTGCTGAGATTGTGAGATATATCCGCGGGCGTTAGGTTAGATAAGAATATATAGTCGCAGGAGCAAAACAAGATCGGAAATGGACTCCCGTAGGAAGTTTAAGTGGATTGCGAGTGCGACGATCATCTGTGTGGCTCTTGCGGTAATATACATCACAAAGGCGTTCATAGTAACTATACTGTGGAGTTTCTTAGTTGCCTATCTTCTGTACCCGCTCTACGCATATCTCCTTCGCATCACCAAAAACAAGCCAGTTTCGGCATTGCTGACCCTATTACTGATCTTTGCCACATTCCTGACCTGTTTCTTCGTGGTGCTCGACGCATTGGCAACCGAGGTGAATGTCCTCATGGAATCTCAGTATGCCCCTCAAGATACGGTAAACAACTTTTTGATGTTCGTAAATGATTTTGCAGAAAGATACATCCCGGGTGCGGCCCTGTACACAGAAGAGGTGAACAAGGAGTTCGAAGATTTTATCAAACGTACTGTACCGGATCTGCTCTCACTCGCGGCAGGCACGTTGACAGGAATTGCAGCCAAAACGGTAATATATCTTGTGCAGTTCTGTGTCGCTATACTGCTCGTCTATTATCTCTTGATCGATGGCAGGAACACGTTAAATACAGCCACCTACCTCTTACCAGAAAGAGAACTCGTCTTGAAGTTCCTTAATGAGTTAAAACCCATCTATCACAGTCTCTTCAACGTATATCTCATCACCTGCCTGCTGATTGGAGCCATTGCAGCAATCGGATTTTTTTTGCTCGGGATATCGTATCCGCTCCTCTGGGGCATCATCATAGCTATCGTTGCGTTGCTCCCGCTTGTCGGGGCGAACATGGTCTATACCCCAATGGCACTCTACTATCTGGTGATTCAGGATTACACGATGGGTGTAGCTATACTGGTCTTCGGAATAATCTTTTTAACCGCGATCCCTGAGAACATCATCTGCCCCCGCCTTGCCATGCAGAGCGCATCGATACACCCCGTAATCACCCTTCTATCGTTTGCTGTACCGCTCTTTGTGCTCGGTGCGGTGGGCATCGTCGTCGGACCTGCCCTGTACGGCTTCCTTCTCGCGGTCTACCGGACAAATATCCGGTGCAAGAA
>JAUVWP010000156.1 GCA_030604085.1 Methanosarcinales archaeon
GGAAACCGTAACGATCCCCAAGGATGTCTGGAATCCCATCTCAAGTCTGGTGCACCGCGGTTTATTCGATAATGAAAGATCAGCTATCGTAAACATAATGCATGATTTGAGTTTGTCCAAAATGAAAGAATATGAAATGGCTATGCAGAGATTTGAGACAAAATATGGTGTTGTTTTTGAAGATTTTGAACAGCAGCTTAATTCATCTGATAAGGAAGATTTTGGAAGATGGGATGACTACATCGAATGGAAGGCATACTCCAGAGCATATCATTACTGGAAATCCGTCTGTGAGGAGTCGTCCCGATGCTTGTAGTCAGAACGATAACTATTTTAAGAAGCCATAGTAGTGTCGTTGAACTTCGTATTGCAAAAACTCTGGTCGAGCCTGATATTGAACTGATCAAAGCGAATGCAACTCTGAAAGACGGCTCCGTTTTATACGTATCAGAAGTTGCTGGAGCAGGCTTTCGAGATTATTCGTATCACTGGCAGAAGGGAGATAAATTGATAAAACGATGGGATAATTCCCCGCACCACAAAGAACTGCCCGATTTTCCACATCATGTCCACGAGGGGACAAATATCCTTTCCGGACATGCTGTGAATTTGACCGATGTTCTTGCATATATTGAGACTGAGCTGGAGATACCGAACGTATAGTTTGTTAAAAATAGTATTATTTTATTAGCTTTGCGATTTTATGCAGCGGGAATAAGTGACGCCCGCACCTCCGGCTGTGTGGCTCAAGACCATCGAGGCGATCAGCGCACACAGGCTTGCGTGATGATTACTTATGCGCAGCCCCCGCAGCCCTCGCCCCACTGACCACCAGAGCACCCACCAATATCAGCCCGCCGCCTACCAGTACGCTTGACGTGATCGGCTGGCTCAGGATGATGAAAGCAAGGACCATAGCGCTTGCTGGCTCCAGGAGTGCGATGATGCTCGCATTCTGGGCTCTGACATACGCAAGACCACTGAAGTAAAGCGTCAGACTTGCAGCCGTGGGAAGAAGACCCAGAAGTATGAGCAGGTACAGGTTGTCCAGCAGTACTCCAAAGGATATGGCGGTGGAATAGGGCAGGAAGATGACCAGTGTTATGATTATCGCCCATGCTGCCTGTGCTGTTCCTGTATAGTATCCCTTCAGATATCTGGATGTCAGGATCATGCAGGCATAGAGCAGACCTGAGATCAGTCCGCACAAAAGCCCGATTACATACATGCTGCCCATATCCTGGAAGACTGCACCGGGATGGATTATGAGGATGACTCCCGAGAGCGACAGTACGAGCGCGGATAGGCTGCGTCTGGTGACAGGCTCCTTTAATAGGAGTGGAGCGAGGAGGGTGACATAGATTGGGGCGGTGTAGAGCAGGAGTACGGAAATTGCGACTGTTGTATACTTAACAGAGATGAAATATGAGAGCATCGTTCCCGCCTGTAAGATGCCCAGTAGGAAGATGTGCCGTTTGTTCTCCTTAAGACGCAGTTCACCAAGCTTGCCGCAACATGCGAAGAAGATTGCGATCGCGGTAATCCCGAAGAGCAGCCGGTAGAAGATGATGGAACCAATTGGCATCTGGCTTACGAGGCTTACGAAGATGCCAATCGTGCCGAAGAGGATGGCTGCGGATGCGACCTCTATGTGACCTTTGAGGAGCGGGGGGAGCATTATGATGTTTTAATGGAGTTGTCATGGTATTTAGATGGATGGTATATTGGTTATGTAGATGTGATCAATGAACCGCTAAACATCCACCCAGTACTCTTTAAAATACTCAGTCGAACGCCGTTTTTATCCGGTCGTATCCCAAAGCGTTGATCGATTCTGTGCACACTCCGGAGTTTTTCTGCGATCATAACCGAAATCGGGATTTCATTATATGTGGGACCGTGTATGCAATCAAGATCGGTTCCGACAGCGTCGTTCACAATCTCGGTGGTGTATGCACCTGCAACCTCGGACCCTCTTCTGCCGGTGTTGATCGCCGTTCACGATCTCAACGAAGTATGGCGAGATCCTTACGCTCTTTAGGTCTGAGCTAATCTCGCCTATTCAAGCCTGAATCTGGCTATAGCCGCCCCAAAAAAGATAGCAGTCATGAGCAAGAGCACCTGCACTTCTTTCAAAATACCGGCTAACCCCAGGTCGAAATACAACAGGGCATAGAACCCATCCATTGCCCATGCCGTAATGGTTACATGTGCCAGGTCCTGCATGAACGGGGGCTCTATGAAGAGGGGCCACCAGGAGCCGCCGATGGCAGACATCGTCAATATTAGCATGGTAGAGATCGATTCTGCCTGTTCTCTGGTGGTTACCAGTACTGCCACCAGTAAACCGAGTCCAGTGCTTGCAAGCACGATTGTGGCTATCAGGAGGGTCAGAGCCACCATATCGCTTCCCAGATACAGATCAAATGCCACGTGCCCGAATATCATCAGGATTGTGAGCTGCACGAATCCTCTGAAGAACGTGCTCGTGATCTTTCCCCCGAGGATCTCTGCTTTGCTAATTGGGGCAGTGACCAGACGTCTTAAGGTCCCTGACTCCTGTTCCTTCAGCAGGCTGACCGATCCTGTCCCGATGGTTGTGAAGAACACGAAC
>JAUVWP010000052.1 GCA_030604085.1 Methanosarcinales archaeon
ATGCAACATCGCAGACGATGGTGTCTGATATCATTAGCCCGCCAGAAGGTATGCCGCAGGATACTACCTACCCAATCTTAGTAGGGCAGGGCTACTTTGTATTTGTAGCGGATGGTCTGGACGTTGTCGTGGCTGGAACACAGTGGTGAGGTGATACAATGAAAAGTATATCGGTAACTGTAAGTATTCTCATACTCACAGTTTTTTTATCGCTATCCGCACCTGCATACGCCGGGACTGCTAACCCTTATCCAGTCTATGGCTATGTGAACTACACTGATGGCATACCTGCAGATGGTGAATTGGTCACGATCCACAAGGCTGGAGATCCTTTAAACAACATCACAGCCGAGGTAGGATCAAGTTATGGTATTCCGGGATACTGGAAGGCGGATCTGTACAATATACCCGCAAGTGTGACCGATGGGGACACTATTGTAGTCAATGTCCTCGGTAAGTCTACAACATTTATTGTTGACACATCTCCTAGAGGTAGAGGGGGTCAGTGGGTTTCTGGCACATCACTGACCACCGGCAATGGCGGTGACGATGATGACGACAGCAGTGGTGGTGGTGGTGGTGGCGACGGCACATACCCACCAGGATGGGGTGCGACACCGGCAGCAACTCCGGCACCGACAGCAGCAGAACCAACCGTAGCGTCGACTAAGGCACCCACGAAAGCCCCGACTAAGGCACCCACGAAAGCCCCAACAGCGGCAGCAACGGAAATCGCAACCACTGAGATGAAGACAACGGGCATCCCCGGGTTCGGAGCAGTGTTAACGGTGTTTGCGATCGCTGGACTGCTTGTGGCTACCTATCTGGTAATGCGACGCAGAGAGTAAACGAACACGCGAATAAACGAAGGGAGGCATCTCCCTTCGCCACTCTTCTTTTTTCCGGCATTGCTTGGGAGCATACATTGTCATTTCTTATTCATTCTTCCGGATGTCCCGACCGCAACCCTTATAAACTAAACTTGTTCTAAATTCAACAGGATAGAGGATGAAAAAATGAGTCTGATAAGCGTTGCAGTAATAGGCGTTCTGACAAGTATCGCAGTATTCGGGATCAAGACCGGAGCCGGATGCGGACTCTCAAGCATCCGGAAGAGAGAGATCCTGTATGTTGCAGCAGGTTATCTCGTGATCTCAATCTTCATCGGCTACCTGATCACGCTATTCTCGATCGATTTAATGCAGGGGCTGCTCAATCTCGGCATTGCATTCCACACGATGCTCGCGCTCGCTCTGGTCGCTGCGGGCGTGTACACGACGCGGAAGTGGAACTCCGGCTGCGATGTCACGAAGCGCACCTTTGCAATCCTGTCGCTGCCGTGTCCGGTCTGTCTTGCCGCCATATTCATCGCATGTAGCATCCTTGCATCAAACATCGGTCTGGGCGGCATCGCAATCGGCATCATCATCGGGGTGACATTCTCTGTATTCGTAATCGGATCCTCGCTCTTCTTCAGGCGACTTGGCAAGACCCCGGCTGCACTTGGTGATGCGATGATCTTCATCGGACTCTTCTATATTCTTGGAGCGCTTTTAATGCCAGCATACATGAAGACAAAACAATTGGAGATAACTCCCGGGAACTTTGATCTCGCGGGAACCGTGGTACCGCTCATCGCGCTGCTGTTTATCATAGCGATCGGATTTGCCATCGACAGGATAGAGGGGCGGTGAGGTACTAACATGGACACATCGACAGTAATATTCGAGACACTGTACTGGATCTCGTATGCGCTCCTGTATCCGGTAATCCTCCTGCTCATGGCATTTGTGGTCTGGTCACTTGCGCTTGCTGGCGAGTTCATCTCCGAATACACAAGGAGATACCGGGATGTGACCGGGCTGGATGAGCTGTGCAGGAAAACAGATGTTTCCGACCTTCGAAAAGGCAAACATCCATTCTTTGTATCTGCATTCATGCGCGATCTTGCAGACCAGATTGAGAGGAGATATTTTAATTTCGACAGAATGTTTGGTGATTACGAGATTACGATGGCAAAGAAACTCGAGACGACGAGACTCTTAGCCACAGTCGGTCCGATGTTAGGTCTCATGGGCACACTGATTCCGCTTGGTCCTGCGCTGATGGGGCTTGCCGAGGGGGATGTAGAGCAACTCGCAAGCAATCTGGTGATCGCATTCGCAACCACCGTGCTCGGGCTTTTTTCGGGAGCCGTCGGATTTAGTCTCACGATGATCCGCAGAAGATGGTACCAGCAGGACATAAACGACATCGAATGCATTCTCGATGCTTTTGAGGAGAAATATGCCGAGAAGTAAGCGCACACGGCGGAAAGGATTGCTGGACGATGATTCCGAACGGAGTCCGCTCTCCGGCGTGGCAAATATCTTCGATGTTGCGATGGTCTTCTCGGTCGCGCTGATCGTGATGCTTGTGGTGTCGTACCATCTGCCGCAACTGCTCGATTCTGATGCCGACCTCACCGTGGTCACAAACCCGGGGCAGCCGGATATGCAGATCATCATAAAGGAAGGGCAGACGATCGAGGTGATGAACATGACAGACAAGATCGCTAGCGGGGAGGGTGAGGTGCTCGGGACTGCATACAAGCTTGCCGACGGGAAAGTGATCTATGTGCCAGAGAACGGGGCAGAGAACGGTAATGAATCGTCATGAGCGATTCATCGATAACAGCTTTATCGTCGACGGCACTGTCTAAAAATCCGAGTGTTTTCCGCCGATTTACTCGATTCGTGTCATTCGTTTATTCGTGACTGTGAGCGTAGCGAGCAGCGCCGAAGGCATAAAATCGGCATCAAAAAATCACGAATGATGACGAATGACGCGAATTGCACGAATGATGGGTCATCAGGATCGGACGGAATCGATCACAACAGTCTCCATATCCTCCCCGATCGTGACATCGCAGCCGCAGTACTCGTGCACCGTCGCAACCATCTCATCCTCAAATCCGACCGTGTGCGGATACAGGTGCGTCAGGATGATCCGCCCAACCGCTATCCCAACCATCATATCCCCAAGCATCCGCGGCGTCGTGTGATTGGTGACATCAGGCACCGAGTCAGGAAACGAGCACTCATGGATCAGGAGGTCTGCGCCGCTTGCGAGCGCGGCAATGCTCTTTATGGGTTCGGTGTCGCCAGAGTACACGACCCGCACACGCCCCTTCGCGTCAGCGATGCCGTAGCCAAGCGAAGGCATCCCATGTGCGGTCTTCGCGCAGATGATCTCGTATCTTCCGATCGGGATGCGATCCTGATCAGCCATCTCAAAGACCTCGATATTCATCCTGCCCAACATGTAAGGATACGCATCGAAAACCCGTGAAAGCCACTCTCTGGTGCCGGATGGTCCGTATATCCGGAGATCATGACTTTTACATAGCCATTTCGCCTTTATAAGACTCATGACATCTGCAACATGATCAAGATGCAGATGTGTGAGGAATACGTGCCCGATCGCTGCACAGTTCTCGAGGCGCGGAAGAACCCCGCTTCCGCAGTCGAACAATACCGGTGAATCGAGATTGACAAGAATACCTGACTGCACCCGGTGCGGTTGGGGCATGGCAACTCCGGTCCCGATCAGGGTTATCTCAATGGTCATGGTTTACCAGAGGGGTGCACGATTCAAAAGATTTCCGCAAGTTGTGCGGTCTGTCCGGTTGCATAAGTTGCATAAATTGCCCGGGCGTTTGACAGTCATCTGGATTTATCCGGGGGCAGAAAGCCAGAAGCCGTTCATCAATCCATAAAAAACAAGAGCAACAGTTGCCGCAATCAGTGCCGTGTGGACTGGGAGGACGCCCATCAAACTCCCTATCCCTGCCACCACGCCACCGCCAACTCCGCCTGCAATTCCGACGATCACGTCTCTTCGTCCATCCAGTGGTTGCTGCTCCTGTCCTGACTGGTTGAGTAATAGACTCATCAGATGTTATGTGTGTAACTAACAGTACTTAAATATTTCGATTAATCGAAAGATTTAATGATGAATTGTGAAACATCGGGATGCGTTAGCAAAGCCGTTGGCAGCACGATAGGGTGTGGAGTGGAAAACTCCGCGGTCTCCGCGGTGAGAACCGAGGTGGTAGGCAACCGTAGCTATAACACGATCACAAACGTACTCCCGCGTCCAACCTCGCTCTCAGCCCTGATGCTGCCGCCATGCCCCTTAATGATTCCTCTGCAGATCGCAAGCCCGAGGCCCGTGCCGCCAACCTCGCGCGTCAGCCCGGAATCCACCTGATGGAATTTGTCAAAGATCCGGCCCAGTTCGTCTGGCGGGATTCCGATTCCTGTATCGCTGACGCGGATCTCGGGATGCCCTGCCACCATCCGTGCCTGAATACGAATCTCGCCTTTCTCAGTAAATTTAAGCGCATTTCCGATGAGATTCACAAAGACCTGCACCAACCGGTCATGATCTCCTGTTATCGCAAGTGTTTCGCCTTCCAGATCGGTGTGAACGGAAATACCTTTCCCCTCTGCGATATCTCTCATGCTTCTGACCGATTCCCTGATAATATCGTACAGATCCACATGTTCAAGATTGAATTTCAGAGTCCCGGTCTCGATTCTTGATATATCGAGGAGATCGTTTACGAGCCTGCTCTGTCTCTCAATATTTCGGTCGACGATCCCGAATAACTCGTCTTTCGTGCGGATGTCTTTCTCTGAGCCGGTAAGTGATCTCAGGAGGTCCATTGAAAGTTTTATCGATGTGAGCGGCGTCTTCAGTTCGTGCGATACCATCGAGACGAACTCGGATTTTAGCCGGTCAAGTTCTTTTAATCTGGTGTTTGCGGACTCAAGTTCCGTATTTGACTTTTTCAAGTCCTCTGTCGTCCTTTCGACTTCATTCTCCAGCTCCCTGTTCCATCTCGAAAAGATATGAACGATGCTTCCGCTTCCGGCAAGGATGATTGCGATGACGATTGCGATGAACAGGATCTGCTTTCTGTAGACCGAATGTACCAGCGCGTCCACATCGCTTGCCGGAACGCTTGTGGCAACCGACCAGACACGGTTACGCCAGACCACAGGTGTGTATGCCACGATCCGCCACTCTCCGGAAGATTCGTCGAAATAATAGCCAGTCCCCTCCTTTTTCTGCATCTGCTCTGATAAGATTTCTGCGTAGGACGAATTATTGGTGCAGAAACTCCCGACATACTTTGCGCCGACCATCTCCTTGTGCGCTCCGTCATACAGCGAACGTCCGGAGTAATCGATCATGTAAATATATCCATGCCCTTCAGGCATGACATCGGTAAGAAACCGCTCAGATAGTGAGGACACTCTGACAATCGCGAGTATCGTGCCTTTGAATTCGTTATCATCATACACCGGCACCCATACGCATGAACCAAGCCCGCCTTCAAAGAGCGGTGTCGGGTCTGTGGTATAGGTCTCTCTGCGATCTTTTGCACGATCGAATGCCTGATTTTTGTTCGCCGCATAGATATCAAATCCGACTGGCGTATCTCCTGCCGGGTAGCCTGATACCACCAAACCGGTGCTATTTATAAATTGAATTGCAAAAAAACCTCTGGATCTGTAATAAATTGGTATAAAACTCCGTGCCATACCTTCTGGTGACGTATCTGATGCATCGGCTGCCAGCACCTCGATTAAAACGGTCTTCTCCTCGAGAAAGCCCTCGATTCCGACAGATGCCTGCCGTGTGAGCAGCAATTGCTGCTTGGTGAACTGCTACTGCACAATCTCTCCCACCTCCTGGTTGGCGACATGTCCGAACCACGCTACCACAACGATGAGGAGCGCGGCAACGGCAAGGGTGGCGAATTTTTTGTGAGACATGACAGGTACACCGGATACGGCAGTGAATACAGGTGGCTGGAATACAGGTGGCTGGCTGTACGTGCCGTTTGGTAAGCCCCGCACCACCAGAGTAACATCTACAACTTAAATGGGCCCGCTGAGATTCGAACTCAGGACCTCCGCCATGTCAAGGCGACGTCATAACCGACTAGACCACGAGCCCATGAGCCGTAGTGAATCATAAGTGGATGGATAGCAATATAAACATTACGCGAACAAAACCAGACGATGGAATGCGAACTACGTGATGATGTGCTGACAGCAGGAAGTGACGCAGTCGAAGAACTGTACGATCGCGGCTTCTACGGGCGCGTAAAGGACGGAAAACTTGAACTGTCCTTGATCGAGGGAGCATATCTGCTTTCCCGCGGAAAGATAGAGATATTTTCAGACAGAAAGGCTCTCGACTTCAAAGCGTTCTTTGAGATCGCATCAGAGCGCATCATGGACTTTGAACTCGGGTACATCGTCTTTAAGGACCTGCGCGAACGCGGGTACTACACAAAGATGAGCCCAATCGGGTTCCGGATCTATCCGAGGGGCGGGCATCCCGGAAAGACGCCGGCTCATGTCTTCGTCTATGTTATCTCGGAGCGGGCGCATCTGCCGCTGCAACGCATGATCTCGGAACTTAACAAGGCAGAGAACGCAAGAAAACGGTTGATACTCGCGATAGTCGATGAAGAGAGCGATATAACGTTTTATGAACTAAAGAAAATAATTATGTCAGGCGGGCAAGCCGAACCGGACGTCGGTGGCGCAGGAATGCCTGCGGCTGCAAGTCTGATCAACGACCGAACGATCGTCTGGGAGCCGGAGATTGCCGATTTTCTCCACCAGAATTACTTTTTCGGAAAGAAACTCGATGAACTGCGCCTCCAATTATCACTCGTCGAGTCGGGATACCTCCTTTCCAGGCAGTGGATCAGGATCGAGCATAAGAACGCAGCCGAGTTCAATGAATACGCGGAAGGGGTCGAACCCGGGCATACGCTGAAATATCTGGTTTATTCGAACCTTCGGGACAGCGGATTCGTTGTCAAGACCGGATTTAAGTTCGGGACTCATTTTCGGGTCTATAAGCAATTTAAAACCGATACACACTCAGAATACCTTGTGCACACCATCGCGTCGGATTATACTTTTGCCCTGCCCGAACTCTCGCGCGCTGTGCGCATCGCAAACACAGTCCACAAGCGGATGGTCTTTGGCTATCCTGATGATGGGGCAGGAGATGAAGCCAGAGGGGTTGGATATGTCGAGATTGGCTGGATCAGATTATGACCTAATAGGCGCATGATAAACAAGATAAACACGATCGACATGATTGACATGATAGAGACGATTCGGAACCGGGCGAAGGCGTGCAGAGCGCGCGTTGGAATCGGCATCGCAGATGGCACGGCGAGCAAGTCCTTGATCTCAGATATCGAGAGCGCACGCCGGTTCGCAGATGTTGTGCTGATCGGGGACGAGAAGGAGCTTTCCGCAACCGATACCGATCTTGAGATCATCCATTCGGATAAGCCGGAAGTTGAACTGGTGGACCGACTCGTGGACGGGCGGATCGATGCCGCTGTCCGCGGCACGCTTGGCGCCACAAGGACTCTTGGATACCTGAAAAGCGTGCTTGGAGTTTCGAGACTGGAGAGACTTGCGCTCCTCACAACCGCTGATGGTGCTGCGTTCTTCCTTGTGCCAGTCGGGATCGATGAAGGAAATTCGGTGGCAGACCGGGTCGATCTGGTCTCTAAAAGCGTAAATGCCATCAGGAGATTTGGGATAACGGAAAAGGTGGCTGTTCTTTCAGGCGGCAGATTCGAGGACGCTGGCAGGAGCGAGATCATGGACCAGAGTCTTGCTGATGGCGAAGTTGTCGCAGAGAGACTCTGTGAACTCGGGATCGATGCAAAGCACTACGGAATCCTCATCGAGGATGCGATTAGGGCTGCAAACGTCATCGTTGCGCCTGACGGGATCACAGGAAACCTGATCTTTCGCACACTGACATTTCTTGGCGGTGGCGGCGGATTTGGCGCGCCTGTGCTTGCGGATCTGGTCTTTGTGGACACGTCGCGGGTGAAGGTGAAGTTCTCGGACGCAATCATGCTTGCAAGCGCGCTTGTGTGGGATGCGGAGTTGTGATTGTTTGTTGCAGCGACAGGACGGGTTTTTCGAGTGGATTGCAGATTGTTTCATAATGGTGATTGGTTGTAAAACTTTTACCAGCCACCGATTAAACGCGCATGACATGCTTTGCAGTGCTTGTGCTGCCGATGGAAAAGTGTTTTTCAGAATTGTGGCTACCGCCACTGCTTTTGAGACTTTTTCGTACCAACATAGATTGAGGGTCATCTGCTCGGCACACGATTTATTCAAGAGGATTGCAATGAGATATGGGAGTACTCGACTCCATCAATAGAGGGATACAACTCAAACGCCACGTAGTGCGACAGCCCCATTCCGAAGGAGAAGAAATAATGAAACATGAAAAGAACGAAGTAAATGTTGAATTAGAAGGTTACCCGTATAATTCTATTACTGAACTACTTGAAAGCATGGAAGAAGGAATCATGGAAGAAGAAAAAAGAGCATGGGTAAATGATTTTTATAGAGCGGTTGGGTATGCTTTATTCCTTGCCAAACAAGAAAACGATACATCTTTAAGGCAGGGATATATTCTTTTAGATAATGCAGTAGAACAATTTTTGAAGAGTTATCTGCGAATTATTAAGGATGTAAATTTCGAAAAAGATAAAGTCCATCTCGATAAACTTATTAAAATAGCAAAGAAAAATATAGAAAACTCGAGTGATATATTAGATAGGGTTATAGAATGTCACAATACGAGAAATAATTTATATCATTCTCCAGTATACTTATCCATTTCAAAAAGTAGTTTTTCTGACTATCTCAGTGATGTGTTTTCATTAGGTAAACTGACGGGCTTTGCCAATATTTCCGATATTGTGTCTGAAGAATTTGACAAAATAATCCAAAAAATGTTTGACAAAATGGATGAGGAGAGATCTAATTCTTTAAGGCAAATTGGGGATTTGTTAAAGGATAATTTTGGGATTACACCGGGAATTTATCAAGGAGATATATTTTTGGGTAGTGCATCCGGGGATTCAAATTCAGCATTTGATGGTATAAAAACACTTCTTTTTGGGATATTTGGGAGAGAAGAAGTTAATGGTAAAAAAGCAAGGGTATTGGAAGTAATTGAATCTAATGAAGAGAATCCATTCCATTCATTTTTCATTTCTTATGTTGGTTCAAGTACATGGTACTGTTTTTATAACTGTTTTTGGTCTAAATGGGGCGAAGGTGAAGGCTATTGGATTCAACGAGTTCGAGAAGTTATTAAACAGAATGAAGACAAAATAGATTATAAAATAGACTACATCGGGAAAGGATACTTTCAGGGTGCTTTCGATCCATTCTTTACTGGTGAAAGAATCTAAAAGCATGGAAGGCGGGCACATACCAACAAAAAATGTGGATTTGCTCTTTACTCACGACACTCCGCCGCGCGCCTTCGCCTCCTCAATCGCATTCCGCGCCACCTTCGGTCCGACAGTCCCCACCGTCCTCGCCTCCACCTCAACAAGCGATTCTGACGTGGCATACCCGGCATCATAGAGCCGTCTGGCACGCACCCCGCCGATCCCGCGTCTCTTCTTGGTATACTTATCCTGCCCCTCCGGCGTCCAGTCAAAAGACATGGCAGCGGATTTGGCGTACCTTGTTTGCGGATATTGTCTTTGTGGACACGTCACGGGCGAGGGTGAAGTTCTTAGATGTGATCATGTTTGCAAGCGCGCTTGTGTGTGGGATTCTGAGATACCGGGTCACCGAAAGGTTTAAGTTCATTGTGAATATTTATTCATTAATGCCAAGACCGAGACGCCACCGGCACATACGGTCATCATTCGATTATGATTACTGGAGACCGTGTGCAACCTGTCTGGAGGACCGCGGCGAAGTGGTCCTGAAGATGGAAGAGATGGAAAGCATCCGGCTGAAGGATCATCTCGGGATGGACCAGCGTGAGGCGGCAGACCTTATGAAGGTCTCGCAGCCAACATTCCACAGGATCCTATCCGAGGCAAGAAGAAAGATCGGATGCGCACTGGTCTCTGGCAAAGCGATACGGATACATGGAGGGACGTACGAGATGGCAATGACGCAAGCGAGAAAGTTCCAGTGCTACGACTGCCAGCATGTATGGGAGGTTCCATACGGCACAGTAAGACCCCAGAACTGCCCGGACTGTGAAAGCGTGAACATACACAGGGCAGAGGACGATCGCGGCTATGCCAGAGCCGGAAGTGGCAGACATGGCGTGCAGTAACAGTAAGATGGTGAAATCATGAATAAAGACGAAGAGAGTATGGCTCAGGAAAAACGCTTAAAAGAGCGTATGGGACGAGTAAAGCACAAAATAATGGTTATGAGTGGAAAGGGCGGCGTTGGGAAGACCACCGTAGCGGTCAACCTCGCACTCACACTTGCGGCAAAGGGATATAAGGTCGGGATCATGGATGCAGATATTCACGGTCCGAACGTCCCGAAGATGCTCGGGATCGAGGACGAACGTCCCGAGATTTCAGAGGAGGGTATAGCTCCGGTCTTCGTGCCTCCGCGCGTGAAGGTCATGTCCCTTGCATTTCTGCTTGCAGACAAGGACACGCCGGTCGTATGGCGGGGACCGCTCAAGATGGGTGCGATCAAGCAGTTCCTATCCGATGTCTTCTGGGGCGATCTGGACTGCCTGATAATCGACCTCCCGCCCGGAACCGGCGATGAACCATTGAGTGTTGCCCAGCTGATCCCGGAGATCGACGGCGCGATCGTCGTCACCACTCCGCAGGACGTTGCCCTGCTGGATTCGAGGAAGTCGGTGACTTTCGCAAAGGAGCTTGGGATGCATGTAATCGGGATCATAGAGAACATGAGCGGGTTCAAATGCCCGGAATGCGGTGAAGCGATCGATCTATTCAAGATCGGTGGCGGGGAACATGCTGCCGCTGACATGGGTGTACCGTTCCTTGGCAGGATTCCGATCGAGGTTAGTATCGTTGAGTCTGGCGACAGCGGCATTCCGTTCGTGCTTGCACACGAGTCAGAGGCTGCCAATGCCTTCGAGGCGATTGTTGAGAATATAGAACACGTTATAAAAGGAGAGTGATAAAAATGAAAATATGCGTAACATCAACGGGACCATCCCTGGATGCGCCCGTAGACCCGAGATTCGGTCGATGCCAGTATTTCATGATCGTGGACTCGGAGACGATGGAGTATGAGGCGATGCAAAACCCAAGCATAGGCGCGTCTGGCGGTGCAGGAATACAGGCGGCACAGACCGTTGCCGGCAAGGGCGTCGGCGTCGTTGTCACCGGAAACCTGGGGCCGAATGCTGTCCAGACACTCACTGCCGCCGGAATCGAGATGGTGACGGGCGCAAGCGGCACCGTCCGCGATGCAGTCGAGCAGTACAAGAGCGGCGGGCTTTCGCAGACCACGAGTCCAACTGTTCCTGAGTATTCCGGACTCAGCGGTGCTGGCGCAGGTGCTGGTGCTGGCGCAGGTGCCGGAATGGGCGGTGGCAGAGGTATGGGTGGCGGTCGTGGCGGCGGAGGCGGACGTGGTATGGGTGGAGGCGGCGGTCGTGGTATGGGTATGGGCATGGGTACCGGAGTTCCGGCAGCACCCGCTCCCCCGCCGGCAACATCCCCGCCTGCACAGACGAGAGATGAGGAGATACAAGCCCTGGAAAGTCAGATGAACGAAATCAAGGCAAAACTGGAAGAACTAAAGAAATAGGAGGTGAACAAAATGAGAGGTGGGCACAGGAACATGTATTATGCGACAGGCATGCCCGGATGGATGCGGCTTGGATATTCCCCGGGCTGGGTTGGGCGGAGTCCGGGTGGACTGCCGCCGACCGTTCAGTACATGAGAACCGGGACGTGGCAAACGCCACAGCCGCAGGATATGGCGGCAGGAATGCAAGCAGGCATGCCAGCGCCAGCAGCCCTCGGGCAGCAGGAGATCCCGATCTTGGAATCTCATGCAGCGATGCTTGAAGGGCAACTGGAATAGATCAGGAAGAGGATCGAAGAGTTGAAGAGATGAAGTACAGAATCGATGAATCGCTCTGCGTAGGGTGTGGATTGTGCGTGAACGTATGCCCGGTGCGGGCGATAACCATGACGGCGGACACAGCACAAATCAATATTGATAGCTGCACCGGCTGCTCCACATGCGCAGGCGTTTGCAAGAAGGGGGCGATCATCGAGGTGCCGGATCCGGATACACCGATGCAGGAGACTGCGTCCTTGCCCGCGGTAGTTGCGTCCGGAGTTGCAACTGCCATCGGGGCTGTTGGAGACGCTGTCAAGCGCTACGCAAGTAGCAGCAGCCCTACCGGGTTCCGCCGGGGCGGCGGTATGGGGCGCGGAGGCGGTCGTGGAATGAACAGACGAAATAAAAGGAGGCGGTAACAATGCCAAGAGGACGAGGTTTTGGAAGAAGAGGCTCTGGATTTTGCAGACAGTATCCATTGCTTCCGACGAGATCGATACCTACGGGAACGGCGTATCCATGGTTCTATCCAACGTTCCCAAGAGGTGGATACATGAGTTATTACTGGAGGTGATAGAAATGCAAGCAAGACACCGATACCTGTATTATGCAACAGGCGTGCCAGGCTGGATGCGGTTTGGCTATTCTCCAGGATGGGGCGGGCTGCCACCGGGAGCTCAGTATTTGATGGCCGGAACATTGCCATCAGCTTACCCAATGCCAGCAGGCATGCCAGCCCCGGTTATGCCAGCCATGCCTGTGCAGCAGGAGATCTCGATCTTGGAGTCTCATACAGCGATGCTTGGGCAGCAACTGGAACAGATCAAGAAAAGAATCAATGAACTGAAGAGGTGATAAAAATGAATGGATGGTACGGAGAGATCGATGACCCCTATTACTGTGGCAGATGCAGAAGGTTCCCGTGGCTGCCAAGACGGTGGTGGGCTATGCCGGATATGCCACCTGTGCCGCTGGCACCTGCACCGATGCCAGGTTATGCACCACCAGCATACACACCACCCGCATGGACCGAAGAGCAGGAACTCGCAATGCTTGAGTCCCAGGCAGCGATGCTTGAGCAGCAACTGGAACAGATCAAGAAAAGACTTGAGGAGGTGAAGAAATGATGCAGATGGGTTCAGGAAGAGGAGGCGGCATGGGCAGAGGCGGCGGAAGACAGCATCTTGGCCCTGCTCAGTCGTGCAGATGCCCGAACTGTGGGTACACATAGCCACATCAGCCGGGTGTGCCGTGCCTTAATCAGGCATGTCCGAAATGCGGAACAAGAATGGTGGGCGTATAACCTGCCATTCTGATATTTTGTGGCCTCGATAATTCCCATAGTTGGTGGTTCAGATGCGGGAATTCTTCTGGGAATTTGGTTATGGTGTGATGCATACTCGGAAGAGTGTTATATTGGAGTGAAGTTGGTTCGAGGAAGGGAATGCCTTTAATGTAATAAAGTCAAGTTGAGTATATAGAGCCATGCACCATAAAGCATAAGAAAAATTACATCCACATTGTTTTATCCGGGGTCATCAAATGAATAAAACAACAAAAGAATTACCCCTTCGATATGTAGAAAGGGAGTTGCAACTGATCAGCATCGATCCTCTTGTAACCTTCGACAAAGAAGGGATCATCTTGGATGTTAACGATGCCATGTCTCGGGTTACCGGCAGATCCATAGATGAGTTGATAGGGACACCGTTTGCCGACTATTTCACAGATCCTGAAAGGGCGTACAAAGGTGCGATGCTGACCTTTGAGATCGGAGAGGTTCGGGATTACGAACTGGTCATGAAAGCCGTGGACGGAACCGAGACCACTGTTTCATACAACGCTTCGGCCTACAAGGATAAAGCAGGAGAGATGGTTGGTGCCTTTGCCGCTGCCCGCGATATTACAGAGCGCAAAGCTGCCGAGCAGGAAATAGAAAATCTTCAGCAGTATAATCGAGGATTGATTGAGACAAGCCTTGATCCTCTTGTAACCTTCGACAAAGAAGGGATCATCCTGGATGTGAACGGGGCTACAATTCGAGCTACCGGCAGAACCCGGAAGGAGTTGATAGGAACACCGTTTGCCGACTATTTCACAGATCCTGAAAGGGCGTACAAAGGTGCGATGCTGACCTTTGAG
>JAUVWP010000134.1 GCA_030604085.1 Methanosarcinales archaeon
TGAACCGGGTCGATGAGACCGTTGTTTTTAGAGCGCTTACAAAGGAGCAGCTTGTCGCGATCGTGGACATACAGATCGGGTATCTGATGGATCGGCTGAAGGATCAGAGGATCGAGCTTGTGGTTACTGATGCTGCGAAGAAGCATCTTGCAGATGTCGGCTACAGCCCGGTCTACGGGGCGAGACCTTTGAAGCGGGTGATCCAGAATGAGGTTGAGACCGGGCTCAGTCGGATGATTGTGGCGGGAGGGGTCGCGGAGGGCGCGAGGGTTGTGGTGGACGAGGCGGACGGGGCGATTAAGCTCACGGTTGCAGAAGGGTGAGCACATGCGAATCGACAAATGAAGGCCTAACCGGAAAATAGACGTGGAGCGCGTATCGCCACAGCACACCCAATGACCCTAATCCGCGCACCCCGTGCAAAGTTCAGCCCAGATACCGCTCCGCGGACACCGCAGCAAGCGCACCATCGCCGACAGCGGTCGCAACCTGCCTGAGTTGCGTTGTCCGGCAGTCTCCCGCCGCAAAGACCCCGGGTATCGAGGTTGCGAGCCGCTCGTCAGTCAGGATGAACCCGGCACCATCCTTCTCTGCATCGATAAATTCGGTGTTCGGAACCAGACCCACATACATGAAAACGCCGCTGACCGCAAGTTTGGAGCGTTCTTCTGTCACAACGTCCCTAAGTACCACCCCTTCGACAGCATCCTTCCCGGTGATCTCTTCGACGACCGAGTTCCAGACAAACTCGATCTTCGGATCCGCAAACGCCCTCTCCTGCAAAATCTTTGCAGCCCGGAGTTCTGAGCGCCTGTGGGCAACGTACACTTTGTTAACGATCTTTGATAGGAATAATGCCTCTGTTATCGCAGAATTCCCTCCACCGACCACGAGGATGTCCTTGCCCCTGAAAAAGAACCCGTCGCAGGTAGCACAGAAAGATACACCCCTTCCGATGAATTCCTCCTCGCCTTTCACGTCAAGATGGCTCGACTTTGCCCCTGATGCGATGATAACCGATCTTGTCTTGTAATCACGATCGTCGGTCTTTACCAACTTATACTCGCCCTCATCCCGTATCGCAATCACTTCCCCGTCCTCGATTTCGAGATCGAACGCTCTTGCCTGCTCCTCGAATTTCTGCATCAAGTCATACCCGCTGATCTCCGGAAATCCCGGATAATTTTCAACGGAATCGGAAAGTACGATCTGTCCGCCGACACCGAGTTTTTCTATGACCACTGTCTCAAGGCGCGCCCTCTTGGCATATATTCCTGCGGTTATGCCGGCAGGACCTGCCCCAACGATGACGACATCGTATATCTCCATGTCCAAAGCAGGGGGCACATTTTACTTAAGGATTGCCGTTGCCGGGAATCGGTCTCTTGCCGCACGCGAACGCTTTAATGACACTGTCGATTTTTCCAGTGAAATCGCCATGCCATTAGATTCTACCGCGGAGTGCGCAGAGCCACGCAGAGGACTTATGCAGTCTCGAAACTCTGCGCCCTCTGCGTTTGGCATTCGGCGCTGCTTCGCAGACCGCGGTGATATCACTTGATTTTCAGACAGTGCCTGCTTAAATATCCGCGGGCATCCCCGATCCGGGCGCACACCCAACACATATATTATCGATCGTTTGATTCTTATCAACAATGAAACTCGCAATCATCGCCGGAACTCCGGGATCTGGGAAGACCTCGATACTCATGCATTCAATCGCATACCTGAGACGTAACGGCATCAAACCGGCTGTGGTCAAGGTGGACTGCCTATTCACAGATGACCAGACAAGGTTCAACCGGCTCGATGTGCCGGTCCGTGTTGCGCTCTCAAAGGATATGTATCCTGACCATTTCGCCATCTATAACGTCGAGGAGATGCTATCATGGGCAGAAGAGCAGAACGCGGACATATTACTCAGCGAGACCGCGGGTCTGTGTCTGCGCTGCGCCCCTTACGTGGATCAATGCGTTGCGGTCTGTATGATCGATGTGACTGCCGGACCGAATACGCCGGCAAAGGTCGGCCCCCTCCTGACCACTGCCGATGTGGTGGTCGCGACCAAAGGCGATATAGTGTCTCAGGCAGAGCGGGAGGTCTTTCGGGAGCGGGTCATCGAGGCGAACCCGGGATGTATCATCGTCGAGGCGAACGGTCTTTCCGGGCAGGGCGCATCCGAACTCGGAAACGCGATGATTCATGCACCTGAAATCGAGATCGGCAACACCGAGATGCGGCTGAGGCACAATGCGCCGCTTGCGGTCTGCACGCTATGCGCCGGTGAGACAAGGATTGCAAAGAAGTATCATTCAGGCGTTCTCAGGCACACCGACGGTTTCATGGAATATCAGGGCGAGTGAGGGGCAGGCAGCGGGGGCGAAGGCAGGAGAGGTGGGCTGGCGTGATTATGGCGGTGATGCACGATGAGTTTCGGGGGATGGGGATTTCTGGTGTCAGCGGATTTTTGGGTGCGGGGGCTGTGGTTGGGGTGATGCGGTCGGCTATGTGGGATGTTCGATGCGCAGGGGCGGGGAAAGGGTTTTTTAAGTCTGAAGACCAACTTGATTCTGGTGATGTTCATGCGAATAAGAGCGGTATATGGGGACGAAGTTTTGAGGCCACTTGAGAAGTTGGGCTTAAGGGAGCAGGAAGAGATTTTAATAGAGATCAAAAAACACAGAATTTCAAAGGGAGTTCTCAAAGTAGACCCGGGACTTGTTGATGAGGTCATCGAGAATGAAGAACTCTTTGAATGATCTTCCATCCGAAAAGGTCGTCTACGTAGATTCAAATATTTTTATATATGATACGACTGGACATCCAAAATACGCTCCATCCTGTTCTAAATTCCTTGATCGCATTGAATCCGGTGAAATTACTGGAATTACATCGATATTAACGATTAGTGAAACCGTCCATAAATTATCAATCATAGAACTATCGTCAAAGATGAAAGAAAGACCTGTTTCGATAATATGACTGGTTAAAAGGGATCCATCACTTTTAGATACGTTAGATATCCCGTACATGGCTGCTGATGATATGATGAATATGAACTTGGAAATAGTGAGTTTTTCTGATTTAATCTTTGCAAAGGCGTTGAAATTCATGAGACGGCATCGTCTTATGTCAAATGATGCTGTGCATCTTGCAACGATGGGGAAGTATGGGGCAACGAATATTGCAACCAACGACCGGGACTTTGAGCGAATCGAGTGGCTCAGTGTCTGGAAACCGTGAGAATCTTGGGGGTGGGGTCACATGGGACTCGCGGTACCAGAGAACCTGACCGAACGCGTCCCAGCCGACCTCGCGCTCGTGGTAATTCTGACGCTTGCGTGCATCCTCTTCGTGCTTGCATCAGCGACTTAACGAGACGCCGGTGCGGGTGGTGCTTGGTCTGGTGCTCGTGCTCTTCCTGCCTGGATACTCGCTCGTTGCTGCATTGTTTCCGAGAAGGGGCGATCTGGACGGCATAGAACGGATCGCGCTCAACATCGCTGTTGTGCCGCTGATTGGCCCGGGACTCAATTACACGCAGTACGGGATCCGGTTGGTGCCTGTGCTTCTCGGGCTGTCAGTGTTTATGATCTTGCTTGCTCTGGTCGCGTATATGCGGCGGGCGTGGGTTTCCGAGGCGGAGCGGTTCGTGGTCGAGGGATCGGGGCTGTGGCTGTGGCGTGGTGGAGATGGTGGCGGCGGGCAGGAGCGACAGTGGCAGCGAGGGTAGCGAGAGCGAAGGCAGTGGAGGTGGGCTGGCGTGAGTAAATATGAGGTGGGGGCTGGGTTAAACCATAGTGGTTGGAATGGATAGAAGGGATGTTATAGGGCCTGACAGGTTCATTAGTGAGGGATTTGCGACACCAAGCGATCGCCAGTAAGAACATATTTAA
>JAUVWP010000089.1 GCA_030604085.1 Methanosarcinales archaeon
CGTTCTCGAGAATGTCGATCGTCAGTTCCTCGCGGTGCGCTGGCGAATCCACCCTTGCAGGAACCTGCTTTTCATAGATCGTCCAGTTGCTTGTCACAAGGTACGCAATGGTCGAGGCAAACATCAGCGGCGGCAGCAGATTGTAGTTTCCAGTGAGCTCAGATACGATCACAATTGCCGCAATCGGAACGCGTGCCACCCCTGCCAGGAGTGCTGCCATACCGATGAGAACGAACGAGGTGGACTGCATATCGCCGATGACGCCCGGAAAAAGGGCGTGTGCCACAATGCCGAATGCACCGCCAAGTGCAGCGCCGACTGCAAGTGTTGGTGCGAAGACGCCGCCGCTACCGCCAGAACCGAGGGTGAATGAGGTTGCAAGTATCTTGGCTACAACAAGCAGTATCAGAACATCTACTGCCAGTTCCCCATCTATTGCAGATTGTATCGACTCATAACCACCTCCGAAGACGAGGTAACCATATCCGCAGCTCTGGTGTACGAACAAGACGAGCAGCCCCAGCAAAAGTCCGCCGATCATCGGCTTAAAATAGTTTTTTATCCCCCATTTTTTGAAGAGATCGCGCATTTTATGAAATATCTTGATGTGGAGGATTGCCACAAGACCACAGATGATGCCGAGTGTTGCATCGAATACAAGTTCAGTCGGGTATGTGAATGTGTAATCCGGAGTCGTGAAGAGCGAACCCCATCCGAAGACCGAACAGAAGACCGAATACGCAATGATGGATGAGATAAATGCCGGAACAAGCGACTCGAATTCCGAGTCCCTTTTGTATAACACGCTGATTGCGAAGAGGGCGCCCCCAAGTGGCGCACGGAAGATGCTACCGATCCCACCTGCTGCGCCGCACAACAGCATCATCCTCCGCCCATTGTCGTCGAGTTTCAGTTTGTCTGCAAGATACGACCCGAAACCAGCACCGATCTGTGTGATCGGACCTTCTCTGCCCGCACTCCCGCCGGTGCCGATGGTGATCGTAGAGGCAATTGTCTTGACGATGGGGATTCTGCTTCTGATTCGTCCCTGTTGCTGGTGGTACGAATCGATCACTGCATCAGTCCCCTCACCAACCGCCTCTGGTGCATATCGATATGTTATAAGCCCTACAATAAGTCCGCCTATGGCTGGTATCGCCACAAGATACCATGTGTGCAGGTCTCCAAGCGAGCCTGGTGAAATGACCGATGGCACCGATAGTAGCGGCTGTTCGCATCCGGTGGGAGTGCTGTAATAGTACCCGATGCCCCCAAGTATATAGTGCGATACAACTGATAGCAGACTGTAAAAGATTACGGCGCTCGCACCGGCAGCCAGTCCGATTAAGATGCTGTATGGAACCCAGTGTTCGATATACTCAAAATTTAATTTCCGCAGGTGATCTCTGGCAACTACCGATGATATCTTCCTGCTATTCTTCACTGCGATTCCTCAACTTAGATGTTGTGACTGTAAGATATTTAAGGAGTGTTCTGGCAACAGCAGTGCAGGAGAGATTGGGCAAACGAGTGGAGGGCTGTAGCATTACGTATCTGCAGGCAATACAAGCTGACGCTCGGTACAAGAAAAAAAAAGAAAAAAAAAGGGTAGGCGATTGCTCGCCTATACGCCTGCTGGTATAACCAGACTGCGCTCGCCTGCTGGTCGGAATGTTCGCATCGCACCCTTGGCGTACTCCTTCCTGATGTCAGAGAAGTCGAATACCAGTGATGGGTCAGCGAAGCAGACCTTGATCAGTGGGTTGCAGCAGTATGCGTCGTGTGCGCCTGCGTGTGCAGCGCCTGTGAATCCTGCGTACTCGCCCTGGTGACCTACGTTCATCGCGTAGTTCGGGTAGTTTGCGCCACGGAGTTCGAGGCAGCATCCCTCGTCACCCTGGTACGAGCATACGTTCGTTGCACCGCACTGGTCCTGCAGGTCGTATCCGAAGAATCCGAGTCGTCCCCAGCCTTCCTTGTGCAGGTACATCGACATGTACCATGCAGACAGTGCTACCTGTGCGTTACCGGTTGCGATACCGGTTGTGCATGCACTGGCTGCTGCAAGGATTCCTGCTCTCTGCGATCCACCGAAGTGGTCCTCAAGAAGCGTTGGGTAGTCCTCGTAGCACTCCATACCGTTTAAGGTAACCTCTGTTGCAAGGTCGGTTGCGGTTGCAAGGTCGTTTGGCGCTGTGCCGTCGTCGCCGAATTTGTTCAGTGCGTAGTCGTATCCGTAGTACGTGAAGTCATCCAGCACGTCGTTGGTGTATGCTGCTGTCGCGTACTGCGTGAATCCGACACCACCTGACATGTATGATCCAAGCCATATCTGGTCGTAGAGCATCGTGCCGCAAGCAACGACCTCGAGTGTGTACAAGACCGGGTCTTCCGGCTTGACTCTCATCTTCTGGACCATGTCAGCGCAGTAACCGAAGGACAGTCCTCCAGGCTCGTTTGGTGATCTTGCTCTCCTCGCAGGAAGCATCTCAGCCATCTGGACTGCTGCAGCATGCTTTGCTGCGAACGCAAGGTCTGCTACTGCAGCCTCACCAGCGCACATGTTGTATGCCGCAATGAACGACATACCGATCTGCATTGCACTCCATCTGGATGTGTTACCACCGTCGCAGCAGCGCACAACGATTGTTGGAATGTGTACTGCCTGCCATGTGGTCTTGCCCATTGCAGCCTTGATCTTATCTGCCTGCCCTTCCTTGTCGAAGAGGTCGTTGATGTTGATCACGTACTGCGAGTCGATCTCGTCAGCGAGTTCGTCGTCGCCTGTGAACATCTTCACATAGCAGTCATCGACAAGTCCCGGGTGAGTCTCGACCATGTGCTCCTGCACAATAGCCGCACCTGGCATGGTGTGGTTTACTGCTTCCATGTAGCCCGCGATCGACTCAGGTGTAACCTCCTTTCCGAGACGCTTCTCAAGAGTCTCGTGAGCAAGGTCCATTCCCACGATGATCGTTCGCTTCATGTCATCCCACATCTGCTGCATTGCAGGGTTGTTGACGTAGTGCAGGTCATCGCCCTCTACTATGTCCGGTTGGGTCGAGAGCTTGTATGGTACGAGCTGTCTCTGTCCGAGCGTCATACCGCCAAGGTGCACGTTCACATCGTACTGCTGCATGCCACGTCGCTCTGCAACTGCCATACCTGCTGCCTGGAATTCTCTCTTTCGTGCGTTCTGAACGTATCCGGCGCGCACGTACTTGGTCTTCTGGTCAGCAAGGTCAAGTCCTGCGAACTTCGCCTTCAGCGCCTCAACGAACATTTTCTCTGATGGATATTTGTATGCCATTTGTATCTACCTCCCTTACACCGTGTGGTATGCAACAGGTCCTACACCTGGAGCGGTCTCTGCCGCAGTCTCAGGTCTGTACCCGTACATTGTTCTCCTGTGGTGCACAAGGTGTACATGATCAAGAACCTCTTCCTCACTTCGGTATTTGATACCGTCGGTTCGGTAGATGGTGGTTCTCTTCTTTGCCTCTGCCTCACTCATCGGCTTTCCGAGGTTGACCTTCCTGTCGATTGGTACACCGACCTGGTCCTTGTCTTCGATGACGTTTCCGCCCTCGAGATGAGTCCTCTGAAGCATATCGAACATCATTCCGTCTTCAGCGAGTCTCAGCGAGTGACCGTGCACTGTGCAGCCTCGAAGTCCTGCGAGAGCCGGGCAGGTCATCTCTGACTCGATTGATGCCTTGCACTGCTGCTCCATGTCACGCTCTCGTGCCTCCACGATTTGCCTGCCTGACAGGGTTCCTGGGTCTACGCCACGGAAGTTGATCGCTGCGTAGTAGCTTCTGAAGTATGGGACTGATGGTGCGGAGTACATCGAGTCAGTGAACTGTGAGTATCTGACACGGTCTCCTGCTGTTGTGCCTGGTGTTGGCTCAACCATCTGTCTGACCGGGCAATCCGGCTCACCCATCTCTTTAAGTGGTGGGTGGATGCTTGGATAGTCTGCGCCTAGTGCTCTGTGTCCGAGCGCCGCTACCAGATCGTCGTCTGATACGGTTCTCAGTTTCTCAACATCTCCACTCATGTGCTTTCTTCTGTTCACTGCAACGGATGAAGATCCTGGCTAGTATTGTGGTGTGTATTTCGCCATAATTATATCTCCTTATGTATATTGTGGTATTGTTTTCATAATTGCCCTTACGAGTTCGTTCAAACTGCCACGCTGGCAGGTGACTCCTCTCGTAATTCCGGTTACAATCTCCATGACCGTGCCCTGTGTATCGATATCTTTATCCATGGGCATGACCAGTCGTGTCTTGATCCCTGCCTTTGCAAAATCCTCAAAGTCAACCGGATTCTGGCAGGCGATGACCGCAGGTATGTCTACATAACGCAGTACGTACTTTGTCTTGTAGATCACATGCGAATCGATGTTTCCGAGGTGGATCAGTGCTACGCGATGTCGCGCTATCTGCTCGATCTCTTTTTGGGTCAGACCGAACTTCGGTCCGTAGCCCTTTGCCATCCTATCGCTGGGTCCCTCATCGGGAACGCCAGCGCCTGCTTCGAGTACGAGCACACTGACCTGGATTCCTTCTCTCCTGAGTCCATGCGTGATCTCACAGACGGGTTTTGTGATGTGGCGCCTTCCTGGAGACATTGCGATTGCGATTACATCAGGTCGTCCGGTTTCAGAAAGCGTGCCGCGCTGGGCAAGCCCACCTCCTCTTCCAAGACCCATGCCTTCTCTGCAATCTATAACCTGTGTCTCCCTGCCAAACATATTACTCCCTCGTGTCAGTGCATGACTCGCATATTTTCGCAGTTGGTGTCATGCTCGGATCAGTCATTCCGTATATGCTCTTGTCCTCGACCAGTTCATCAGGACCATACTTTGCATAATCGGTGACCGTCGCCTTCCTGCGAAGGAACAGTCCCTCTTTGAGTTCAAAGGGGAACGGGAACAGCTCTTCACATAGTGCTCTGATCTCTTCCATCACATCGTGCTCTGCTTCAAGGCGTATACGTCCCACCTTGACCTGCAGTTCCATCACCTGATCGCCCACCCGAATAACCTCTCTAGCCGTATGGTCAACCGGAGCGCCCTTTCCTGGCCCATAAGGAACTGTGAGTGGAAGTCTTGGTCCCTGAACCAGCACGCGGGTAACACCCTCGATCTGCTCAAGCCGATTCAAGATCTCCTGCGCTGAGGAAGGATCAAGCATCCTCTGCGGAAATATCTCGTATTGTACGGGATCGGAATCTGTTGTTGTAACCATGAAACAATCCTCTTTACACCGCTGCTGCAACCTCCTTGAGTGGGTTCATCATGATTGGCACATCTTGGAAGGTGTCAAGCACGATTGCGGATGTTGACTCTGGCGAGAACATCTGCGTTCCCGAATCAAGTGCCACCGCAACTGCCACGCATGGGATAGCCATTCCTGTTGAGTGCCTCGTAACAACGTGGTTACCGTTAAACACACCAGGACCGCCACCGCCATAGATTGAGTGGCTGAAGAAGGAGAATCCTACCGCAGTACCCTCGACTCGATCCCAGTCGCATCCTGGAAGCGAGGTTTCCTTCTCGATCATGTCGTTGAAGTACAGAAGCGTTGAGGAAACCGCCTGTGCGCCACGGAGTGCACCGCAGTTCACCATCGTTGCTGCTATCGTACCTGCTGCGCAGTACGCGTTCCACAGGCACACATCGTTTGCCTTGTAGACCTTGTATCCTGATGGCATTGTCTTGTCAACAGAGATAACGCCGTCCTCGATTGCGCGTCCGACAGTCTCCTGGACAACGGTACCGATCGTTCCGGTCTTACCGTTGTTCTTGGTCATCTCATACACCATATTGTTTGCGTTTAATCCCTGGTACGCCAGCGCAAGTAACTGGTATCGCTCAAAGAGACCAATTGCCTGTCCCATCTCGAAAACTCCGCAGTGCTCAAGAATGCTTGAGATTGCAGCGCAGTTCATCGCGTTTCTCTGGGAGAGCATCGCAAGATGGTTTGCCATGATATTTCGAAGAGCAAATCCCAGACCCTCATCGTTCTGTGGAATACCTAAGACTGAGAGCACGTTTCCGCCCTTCATGTCCATCGTCTGCGGGTATGTTCCCCAGATTGCGTTCTTTACATACGGGGTGTCGTACATACCAAGGTTGTACTCCTCGCGCAGTGCTTCAGTAAGTGCTGCTGCTGTGCAGGTCATTCCGGCAACGTATTCAGCGCCAGCCTCGATTCTCCTGGTCGGTGCTGCAACTCGCAAAAACTTCCCGCCGCCAAGAACCGCAACTTCAGTGTCGTCGCCCTTTTCGACCTGAATCAGTTCCTTGACTCGTGCAGCAATCTTGTCTGCCTTTGCTGTTGGATCGATGTCTACTTCACGACCCGGAATGTTCCGGCTCTGTCCGCCGTAGCTTGCGTTCTTGCATGCCTTCTCAATACCGGCTAGGTTAACAGCTACCGTTCTCTTAACGGTATTAACCATGCCCAGAATAGCCGAGTTCTTGAGTGGACTTACGGCTTGAAGGTCAACATCACCCTTCAATTTCTTGCCTCGGTCATCATAGAGGTCTATTGTATCTGCCACGTTATGTTCCTCCTATATTGTTTATCCAGGAAACCCATCCCAAGCGCCACCCCGGCGGAAGCCCGATATCGAAATTTGTTACATGCCGCCCTGCCTCATGGGCAGACATGTGCGGGCGTATGGTCTGAAATTTCTTGGTGCGCATTACCATGAGCACATGGTATATAAACTTTTTGTTTCTACATGATTATACATGAAGGATTTGAGTAATACTATATAATATGCGAGTGACACCGTCCGGGTTTTCATCGGTCGAAAGGTCGCTGTGTAGGCATACCTATCGGATTGCTTGATGTGGCGCTGCCTGTGCTATCATCTTGTCGCCTCTCTGACTTTGTATCTCGTCCACCTCGCGCCTCAGCTCTGTTAGTCTCCCTGTGCACCCCAATGAGCAGGTTGTAGGTTGGGCTGCGGTCGTCTCGCATCCTGCTGCTGGGAGAACACCATTTTGCTTGGCAGGATAATTGGCATAGTTGATCACTCGAGATACCTATCTTCGCCGGGGACTATTATAGTGTATAGTATAGTGCGATAATGGGAGTCCGCAGTTTCCACCGGTCAGTCCAATTCCCCTAACCGATCTCAGCCATCTCCATAAAATACTGTTTGATGAGATCCCTGTTCTCTTCAGGCAGTCTGTCGATGTAGGTCTCGGACGACACAGGTGTTGCAGCGTACACGGTCCCTGAAATGAAACTTATTGGCTCGGATTCGGTCCTGCGGGAGCTGTGCCCGATGCCGGCATCCGAAAACATCACCAGTTCGATGTTTGTGCCCTCGATCACCGCAACCGACGGCTTGCCGTATATCTCTGCATCGCCGCTACCTGAACCGGACTCGGAGCCAAGTTCGCTCATCAGTTGCTGCTGATGCGCCTCATCCGCAGCTTCCTCCCGCTCCGCATCAGTTGGCGGCGTGATCATGGACTCGAGCTCTTCAGGTGTTATGAAACGGGGCGCGTCTGGCGATGATACAAACATTAGAAGAGACACCAACGCAAGAGATGCTACCATCCGTAAGAAAAGCCCTTTTTTGCTGATGATCGCCGACCTTCTGACAGATCCTGCGTCGATAGATACCCCGTCTGCCAGATCGTCCACAACGATGCCTGATGAGTCTGCGTTGTCATAAGCGGTGGGCAGCCGCTCCCTGAGCAAAAGGTATGCATCACTGATAGACTTGATGACACTCGCCGGTTTCCTGCGGAGGTAGAGCAGGGAAGTGATAACGATCACGGGAACGAGCGCCGCAGCGGCGGTGCACAACAGCTTCATGCGCACAGGATATTCGAGCAGAGTGAAATCGTAAGAA
>JAUVWP010000105.1 GCA_030604085.1 Methanosarcinales archaeon
AACATAAAGAAATTCGCCCTTCAGGATCAAAACCTGATTGGTGTAATAGCACCGGCGGGCAGCCGGGGTGAGCCTGTTGGAGATGTCATCGATGGATGAATCAATGAATCAGGAAGGATTCCTCGCTATTCAGAGCGGGGAGGATGTCAACAAATCGATGGCAAAAGAAGTGGAAAATGAAAAGATCGTTCAGACGCTCCCCCGGATCGAATTTGAGGACGTATACACCCGTTATTCACACCGATATCCCCGGGATGTTATGTCGTCTGGTGTTGCAGCAGACTGCTTGCGGCGATACTGCTTTCGCCACCGCTTCACAGGTTGCAAACCACATCACGCTTGCGCTTCAGACTGGTTTTAAGTATGGTGATATTCCCCCGATCCTGACAACGTAAGTTGACACCAAGCAGGGAAATATTAAAATACCATACAGTTCACCATATTTATCGATCGGGCCCGTAGCTTAGCCAGGTGGAGCGCACGGCTGATAACACTTGCAAACACCGTTTGCTACGAACAGAAACCGTGAGGTCCTGCGTTCGAATCGCAGCGGGCCCATCAACAGACGGCTATGCCGTGGTAGCTCAGTCCGGGAGAGCGCTGCCCTGAAGAGGCAGTTGTCCCCGGTTCAAATCCGGGTCATGGCATTTTTACGCGCCGATAGTGTAGCGGTTATCACCGGGCGTTGCCAACGCTCGAACTCGGGTTCGATTCCCGATCGGCGCATTTATGCGTAAAGCACGCCTTTCTTCACAGCCGGAGGATGTTCTGGCGTTCACATCCTCTCTCGCTGCTGACCGATGGATATTTGATGCAAATCTTGCCGTAGACCGTGCGCATGTCGTGATGCTGACAGAAGAAGGCATCATAACATTGGAAATCTCTTCTCTCATACTCTCTGCACTCGATAGGATACAGGATACTGGCATCTCCGCGCTTTCGCAGGAGGAGGACATTCATGCCGCGATCGAGGCGAGACTGATTGAGATGGTCGGCGAGGATGTGGGCGGGCGCATGCACACCGGACGCAGCCGGAACGATGAGGTCGCCACCTGCATCCGCGTGCGCCTGCGCGATGAGTTGCTGTTCATGATGCGCGAGCTGATCCGGCTCAGGCAGGTCCTGATAATGTGCGCGAAGGAGCACATCGAGACGCTGATGCCCGGGTTCACGCACACCCAGCACGCCCAGCCCACGACACTTGCGCACCACCTGCTCGCTCATGCAGGCGCGCTTGAGCGGGATTTTGACAGGCTGAGCGGTGCGTACACGCGCACGAACCAAAGCCCGCTTGGCGCGGCTGCGTTTGCAGGGACCGGATTTCCAATAAATAGAGCGCGAACTTCAAGGTTGCTCGGCTTCGATGGCGTTATTGAGAACTCGATGGATGCTGTGAGCGCACGCGATTTTCTAATCGAGTCTGTTTTCGCGTCTGCGAATCTCATGACCGATCTGAGCCGCATCGCATCGGAACTGATCCTCTGGTCCACATCCGAGTTCGATTTCGTCACGATCGATGATCGGTATGCTTCCACTTCCTCGATCATGCCGCAGAAGAAGAATCCTGACGTTGCCGAACTGGTGCGCGGGAAGGCAGGCAGTGTGATCGCTGCCGCAACCGGAATCTTCACGATCACAAAGGCACTCCCACAGAGTTACAACCGGGATCTGCAGGAGGCGACCCCTCATCTCTGGAGCGCGGTTTCTGATACGCTCGCAAGCATTCGCATGACTGCCGGGATGATCGATACGATGGAGGTGCACCGGGAAAATCTTCTGCGGCAGGCGACCGCGGGATTTGCCATGGCAACCGAACTTGCGGACACGCTTGTCAGGTCGTGCGGGATCTCGTTTAGGACGGCTCACCAGATCGTCGGGACGCTTGCACGGACTGGTGCGCAACCATCGCTCGCTGCGATCGATGAGATTGGGCTATCGCTGACAGGCAAGCGCATGAGCGATCTCGGTCTCGACGAACATGCGATATCGGATGCGCTCGATCCGGTGGCAAGCATCCGCACCCGCAGAAGTGGCGGCCCTGCTCCTGATGATGTGATGCGGGTGACTCTGGTATTTGAGGAAAAGTTGCAGGAGGATGCTGCTCTGCTCGATTCACGGTGTGAACGGGTGGAAGAAGCGATGGAGCTGCTTCAGGACACGGATCGGCGCTGACCATCCGGTAGTGCTCCCAACATTTCTACCGGCACTGTCTAAAAATCCGAGTGTTTTCACTGGAGTTTTCGATTGTGCCATTTCTACCACCCCCGGCTTCGGATATCTGAAAACGCGCCAGACCCTCATCCTTAGCAGGGATCGTCAGCCAGATCAGACGCTATCTTCGCATTCATCAGCAGATCATCGATCGTGTTGATCAGCGTTCCAAGTCTCGGCGCCGATACCTCAATCGTCAACGTTGCATCAATGCTCTCCATCTTCATGTTCGAGAGGTTATCAGGAGCAAGCGCCCGCATTACCTCTGAAGCATTCGCGCACGTTATAGCGATTGCGCCCTGATATTTATGAATCGAATTCACCATGGCACATCCTTTTTTCCGAGTTTGTATCCGATTATATTGGTGACCAGATGCATAATCGGGGTAATGATCAGGATTGTCACCACAATCCACGTTGTAAAGTTCGAGAGGAACCAGTCCCGCTCAAAAAGATACGTCAGTATCCATGCACCCGCTACAAAGTCCAGCTGGTCTGCGATCGGGAACGGAGCCCCGCGCGCAAGCCCGATTCTCCGCTTCACAAAACTCATTCCGAGATCCCCGAGCAGCGAACCGATCGAGAGGCAGAGGATCGCGGCAAGCGTGAATTCTGGAAACGGTATGGGTGCGTACGGTGCGATCAATATCTGAACCAGCCCGATCACGATTCCCGCCACAGTCCCGGCAAAGAAGCCGATGTACGTCTTCCCATCACCAAGTATCCTTCGCCCATCGGTGAAATTCCTGCCGGAATCGATTGCGGCGCCGCGCCCGAATAGCGCGGCACACGGGTTTGGCAGATACGCGGGCAGCATCAGCCAGAGTGCGATGAGTATTATGTCGAACACAGACGTGGTATTGGCGTTCGAGCTATAAAATGTTAATAGGGGTTGGCACAAAATATCATGCATGACATCCACGAGCTATCTGACTCTTGACGATGTATCCACAACCGGAAAGACCCTGCTTGTACGGGTCGATCTGAACTCGCCAATGTCTCCGGATGGGACGATTCTGGATGATTCTCGATTTAAAAGCCATTTGCCGACCTTAAACGATCTTATCGATTCGAAGGTCGTGTTGCTCGCGCACCAGAGCAGACCCGGGAAGATTGATTTCACGACCATGAAGGCACATGCGCAGCGTCTGGAGCGTCTGTGCAGGCGGACGGTCACGTATGTGGACGATATATTCGGATCACATGCGATAGACACGATCCGGTCGATGGAATGCGGCGATATTGTCCTGCTTGAAAATGTGCGGTTCTATTCGGAGGAGACTCTCTCCAGATCCCCTGCTGAACATGCAAGGACGTGCATGGTGAAAACCCTTGCTCCGCACGCAGATATGTTCGTGAACGATGCGTTCGCTGTCTCGCACCGATCGCAGCTCTCTGTTGTCGGGTTTACCAGTGTTCTGCAATCGGTCGCCGGACGGTTGATGGAGAAGGAGATCAAATCACTGAGCAGGGGGCTTTCAAAGAAAGGGACCGTATACGTGCTCGGTGGCATCAAGGCGAATGATTCGATCGATGTTATCGAGAACGTTGCCGCGCGTGACGAAGTGGACGCGATTCTCGTAACCGGGCTCGTTGCAAACGTGTTTCTGGCTGCAAGCGGTGCCGATCTCGGCAGTAAGAATCTCGATTTTATAAATTCGATTGGCTGTACCACGCAGATCGGACGAGCACGTGAACTGCTCACAAAATACGGCGACAAGATCGAGATGCCTACCGATCTCGCGGGTGCCAGCCAAGACGATCACGATAAGCGTGTCGAGATACCGGTATCCGAACTGCCGACCGACCTCTCGATCAATGACATCGGAATCGAGACCGCGGTTTCGTTTTCAGAGAAGATCAAGAACGCAGAGACCGTGATCATGAACGGTCCTGCCGGCATCTTCGAGAAGGATGCTTTCGCGCTCGGGACGAGGGAACTCATCCTTGCAGCAACAAAATCAAAATTTTCAATAATCGGGGGCGGACACATCGCAGCAGAGGCGTACACCCTCGGCATCGAGTCAAAGATTTCGCATATCAGCACAGGCGGCGGTGCTTGCATCGATTTCCTATCCGGGCGCACGCTTCCCGGAATCGAGGCGCTGATGCACAATCCCTTTGTGAAGGATTAGATTTCGGATGTGGATATCACGCAGGATTTTTGGGAATCGCACTCAACAGATACTTATGCATGATGCAGATACACGTTGCCCCGCAGATCGCCCATCGCCCACCCCAATGAGACTTTTTAGTATCTTCTTGAATGGGTCAAGAAAACCACAGAGAGCGCAGAGGGACACAGAGGATCGATTTAAAAACTCTGTGCTCTCTCTGTCCTCTGTGGTTAAATCCAGTGGCTTATACCGCTTATTTGGGATCGATTCGACCACAACAGAATAAATTAAAAAGTCTTCAGCAGACCGCCCGCCAACCACCAAAACACCCCACAAACCATGACCGAAACAACCTCTTGCATCGATAAAATCGCATCAGCAGTCCGCGAATGCGATATCCGAAGCATAACGTGCGTGCCAGGGTATCCGGTAACCGAACTTGCAGAGCTCCTGATAGCAGAGGCGGATGCGAAGTGGTGCCTAAACGAGAAGGTTGCGCTCGAGATCGCACTCGGAGCGTCCGCGTCTGGCAGCCGGTCGATGGTGATCGTGAAGCATGTCGGTATGAATCTTCTATCAGATCCGCTCATCACGGCAAGCACACACAGAATCGGCGCAGGGATCGCGATCATCGCTGGAGACGACCCGATGGCGGTGGCGTCCCAGAACGAGCAGGATTCCAGATACTGGGGCATGATTTCCGAGGTGCCCGTGCTCGATCCGAACCCCACGAACCTGCACGTTGCGATCTTTGAAGCATATCGCATCAGCGAGACCGTGCGCACGCCGGTGATCGTCCGGGTGACGGATCGTGTGCTCAGATCGGGATGCGTGGAAGGGAAGGCGCAGGCGCTGAACATGCCAGAACCGTTCGACCGATCGATCTGGGAATATTCGATGCGTGGCAGGCACCAGTTGTTTCACAGGGATACGTATCCGTTGATCGAGGATCTGTCCGAAAGATCACATCTCAACCGTTACCAGGAAGGGGGTGGATCGGAGGATGGGCAGATGTGCATCATCTCATCCGGCTACGCTTCGATGATCGTCGCATCGATCATGCGCCAGAAAGGAATCGAGATGCCGCATATCTCGCTCTCGTTCGTAAGTCCGTTGCCGGTGAAGCGGATAGTAGATTTCATCGGGGACCGACGCGTCCTTGTCGTTGAGGAGACCGAGCCGGTGATCGAGGGTCAACTCGGAACCGGAACTTGCAATATTCTCGGAAGAAGGTCAGGGCATCTGCCGTATGGGGGCCTTACAGAAGAGGATATCCTATTTGCGATCGAGAATATGGATAAAAACGAGGTCACTCTCGATACCACTCCTGAGACGCTAAAAAACCGCGGATATTCCCGGAGCATCTGCGAGGACTGTCCGTTCGTGCCGGTATATGAGGCGGTTAGAGAGATTAAGAAGAACAGCGGCATGATGATCACCGGAGACATGGGCTGCTCGATACGGACTGCGCCGACTGGGATTGTGGACGTCGCCTATGCGCTCGGCGGTGCGATTGGGGTAGCAGCAGGGATGCCTGCGAAGAGCATCGCCATCATAGGCGATTTCGGGCTCGTCCATTCCGGGTTGCAGGCGCTTATCGATGCGGAATTTAATCAGAGGGACGTTCTGGTGATTGTTCTGGCAAACAGGGTTTCAGCGATGACAGGGGGGCAGGAGGTGCCGGATCCGGAGCGGATCGTACGTGCATGTTGTAGCGATGTTGCCGTAATTGATGAGACCGCGGGCGGTCCGGAAATCGAGCAGTTGCTCCGGGAGAAACTTGCTGCACGCGGGGTGTCGGTGATCGTTGCACGCGGGGAATGCAGGAAAGGGACTTCCTGATAATCTATGTGTTTTATCCCCGCCAAGAGCGGAGGCGGGCGCAGAGTTTCAAGACTGCGTCAATCCTCTGCGTACTTTTGCGGACTCTGTGGCACACAAGTACCCTGAAACAACCTGTTCACAAACAAAAAAATACTTACGCTCGCTTAACCCGCATAATCACAAACACAGCAGCAAAAAATCCAACCAATGTACAAACCGATCCTGCG
>JAUVWP010000007.1 GCA_030604085.1 Methanosarcinales archaeon
ACGTTATATCTGCCATATTTTTTGGTATAATGCTTTGCATTCTTGGCATATTGATGTTCGGTCATCAAAATGGAACCATCACCAAGTTCTTTGAAGATCGGCGAGGGGTCATCAAAAAAGAACAGATCAGCATCTAAATATGTAATGTGATCCAGTGATTTTTCTTTATTTAAAACATAGAGAGGGACAGAAGGAGTGCAGGTCCAGCAATATTCGGCTGGTGACCTTGTATCCTTGATGTTGAGCAGTTCAGCATCCTCGAATTCTTTCAGCGAGATTAGATTTACATTCTTCAGGTTCATTTCTTTGAGCACTGAATATGAGATCTTGTCGAAACAGACAATCCAGAGGTTGAATTCATCGCAATGCTCTAATAGTGAATAGTATAGTGCAAGACCTTTATACAGGTAGTTTCGATCAAATAATGTGCAGAAGTTATAAGTCATACTCTCCTCGCCAAAACAATATTGTCTAAATACAGATTGTTATTTTTTGGTAGAATTTTAGATAAAATTAATCCAATTATCAAGATAGGAGAACATAGAAATAACGAAGTAAGTACATCAACATACCGATTTTCGGTTGAAAAAACAGTGTAAATATACGAAGAAAACATTTGTGCTAACGTCTCGACATAATTGCCGATTTTATGCTGGTCAATTACCTTAAAACCGCTTTTTGAAATCAAATGATTCAAACCAAATGAGGTATAGCGCCCATAATCGTAAGGCGTTTCGTGTTCATCCCACACAAAAGGAACTGTTATGAGAAGCAACCCCCCCGGTTTCAGAACACGATAGATCTCTCCCATAAATTTTTCTGGTTCAAAAACATGCTCTAAAACCTCATTTGAAATGATATAATCGAAAAAAGAATCCTTAAACGGAAACTCCTTCCCGTTGTAATATACATCTGAGTATTTCGCACCATCACTATGCCCGCCACCAGCCACGTCCAAGCCGATATACAAATCCACATTGAACAATGGTTCATACAGTTTTGTGCCACAACCGACATCCAATAGATAGCCGCCATTAAAATGGTCCGATAAATTTTCGATATTTCGCAGAAGATTTTTTCGTGCTATGTAGAAAGGATTAACAAAAATGCCTAATGAAGTTGGATAAAAGGCTTGTTTTTTGATATAATTTTTTGTTTTGGCTAACATGTTTTGTCCTTGAGAAGATATATGGATATAGTGGAGAATAGATTCGGCTTATAATTACGAATGTGGCGAGTAAATCCACCACCCCCTACATGGATCTCTTCGCAAACAGTAAGCTTATATTTCTCAACCAGATCAAGAAAATCCCTGATTGAAAGTTGATGAATGTATCCTGTGCTGTACCACTCGTATCCAAATAACATAGGTTTTGGCATTCGCCCCTTCAGCAATAGGTCTAATCGATTTCTCCAATGCGCGAAGTTTGGAAATGATACAATCTGATAGTGTGCAATGCGTTTCATCTCTGACAAGAGCACTTCAGGATACCGGACCATCTGTATTGTTACGTTGCAGATCGCATAATCAAACTGCTTATCTTCAACTTCATCCAGTGAAGAATCTATCAATCCATGGCGTACATTTAACCCCTTTTCCAGACTGATATCTACACCTGATTGAACCATCTCGATTCCATACTCATGGATATTTTTTTTGTCTTTCAAAAGCTTCAATAATGAGCCATTCCCACACCCGAGATCGATGACCTTTGAATTTGGCTGGATGAACGATTCTATTATGGGATACTCATCTCTTTCCTGAGTTTCGTGATTCGCATAATTATATTCACGATTGTCGTTTGATGTTGGGTCGTCTATCATATTTCTGCTCGTTCTCAATCCTGAATACGTACTTACATATAATTATCTAATATTTCTAACAGTTCTCTCATTCGATTATGATAGTTATGTTCTTTCAACGTTCTTTCCTGCCCAGCTTTTGCAATCTTTGTACGTTCTTTATCATCTGCCAATAGATACTTAACTTTCTCTACCAATTCATCTGCAGAACGGTACGTTACCACTTCTTTCTCTGGCTCAAATAAGGTGTGCAGATTTTCTTTCCAGTCAGTCACCAAACATGCATCCATACCAGTGGCTTCGTAAAGGCGCATGTTGTTTGCATATTGCTGCGCAATTTCCCCGTGTCGGTTTAAAGTTATTGCTGATTCCGACAAAATTCGATAAATATCAAGTCCCCATGCCTCGCCGTGATAATGTTGTCTGAGTGCTGAATCAGACGGTAATGATCGTATGCCATATCCCCATACATCGATATCAATTTGTTTAGCAACTTCTTCAAAAACAGGCGTTGACCATTGGTATGTTTTGGGACTAAATCCTCCGACAAACGTAAGATGCTTTGTTCTATTTTTATGGGGAAAATGTTTCAGGATACGTTCATCAAATGCCAATGGTTGATATATTGCTTTTAAATCTTTATTTTTAAAATATTCTACAAAGTGTGGAAATGAAGTGATCAGAAGATCATAATTACTATATGTTCGATCACGAGGCCGGGCAGACGCGATTTGCCCCGCCACCAACTCAACCAGTGGTTTCAATTTGGCTATGAATGCATCAGAGAGGATGTTATGTTCTTGAATATATAGCACATCCGGTTTGATATGATCCACCTGAGTTTTTATGATTTTGTAACGCCAGTCATAGCCTAATGTATATTTCAACCCATAATTCAAATAACGAGGTAATGGCAATGACCGAATGCCATTCTCTTGTGCCCACTTAATTTGTAAACAGTCATCGTTTGTGATGATCTCCTGCGCCTCATGACCGAGGTCCTTTAAGTTATAAGAATATATATCTGAAGTACCGAAGCGTTGTTTCATGAGCAAAGTACGGTGTGCTTCAAAATCCAGTTTTGATACTTCTGGATGGCGAGAATAAAACAACCGTAAGAAGTTGTCGTAATAGTTATCGAGAATCAAGATCTTCATTGTTCTGTTGCCAGTGTCCTAATTTAAATATATTAGTATGTTTGTTATTTATTACATTCCTTGAATCATAAATCAGATTTGCATTTTTTGAAATCATGTCATAGTCGATTTGTGAGTGATTTGTGATTATGAGCACTAAATCACTATTTTTTATTAAATCTGGTGTAAGATTTTCAGAATAATATTTCTTTGTCAAGATTTTCACATTTGGAACATAAGGATCGTGATACACAATTTCAGCTCCTGCGAATAAAAGCTGTTTGGCAACTTTTATTGATGGTGATTCTCTTATATCTCCTATATCTTTCTTATATGCCATATCTATTAGCAATATTCTCGATCCATTTATGCTTTTTTTATCCTTATTTAGGGTATCAGCAACTTTGCTTACAACGTATTCAGGCATTTTATCATTGATTTCTCCGGCAAGTTCAATAAATCTAGTTGAAAAATCGAATTCTTTTGCTTTCCATGTTAGATAAAAAGGGTCTAATGGTATACAATGTCCACCAGCGCCCGGTCCAGGGTAAAAAGGCATAAATCCAAATGGCTTTGTCTTTGCGGCAGATATGACTTCCCAGATATTTATACCCATTTTATCGCACAGCATCGCCAATTCATTTACTAAAGATATGTTGACAATTCTGAATATATTTTCTAAAAGTTTCTCCATCTCAGCAACTTTCGGGGATGAAACTTTGAACACACCTCCAGTAGTAATTTCTTCATAAAACGCCGCAGCAACTTCTGTACAATCTGAAGTAACACCCCCTACCACTTTTGGAACATTGCAGACATTAAAATTGGGATTGCCAGGATCTATTCTCTCGGGGGAAAATGCAAGGTAAAAGTCTTTACCCACTTCTAAACCTTTGCTTTCGATCTTCGGAAGAATTATTTCTTCAGTGGTACCCGGGTAGGTCGTACTTTCGAGGATAAATAACTGTTTCCTTTTGATATATGTAAATGAGGCGTCTATGGCTTCTTCTATGAATCTGGTTGTAGGTTGTTTATTTTTGTCCAGCGGTGTTGGAACGCATATAACTACAATATCCGATTTATCAATCTCTCCGAAATCAGTTGTGGCTTTTAACTTTCCATTGTCAACAAGTTGAACCATATCGTTGTCTGGAATGTCTGGAATGTAATTTTGTCCCTGGTTTAACATCTCTATTTTTTCTTCGTTTAGATCAATACCAGTAACGCTGTAGCCTGCTTTTCCACATTCAACTGCTAAAGGGAGGCCCACATAACCTAATCCTATTATTGCAATATTGGCGGTTTTGGTTTTTATTTTATCTAATAGTGACATCTTTTCAACTCTTTCTCGATTTTGAATTATTTTCTTGTTTATTACGAATAACTTTCACATCAAATCTGTTATTCCATATAAACATGGTATTGAATACATCTTGGTTATCGTAGAATGCTTTTTGAAGCGGTTTTTCGATGGGACTGAATATCAGTTTAGACCATGCCGACGATCTCAATCCATCGAGCTCTCTATCGGTGAATTCGAAAAAATACAATGTACCGTTTTTGAATATTGTATGCCATTTATGCATCCCTCTTACCCAACCAAAAAGAACATCTTTCATGAAATTGGGCGTTTCTATGTATCCGCTTTTTGCTACTCGTTGTATTTCTCTGCATGCCTTCTTCGGATCATCTACATGTTCTAATACATGAGAACAATATAAAAAATCGATAGACTTATCTTTAAATGGTATATACTGCACATCAAAATTTAAAAAAGGTCTTTCGTCTCTAATAAGCTCTTCCGTTCTATGTTTTGTCACTTCATTAAACTTATCTGAAAGAATTGTAGCATAGGGGAAAGGATAATGCCCCCCTCCGACATCGAGAATTAGTGACTTGTTTTTGATGCTATCAAAGCTAAAATATTTTGATTGATAAGAAAATCTATCCTCGTTTATCCGTTTATTTCTTTTAAAATGGATTTCAATACTAAAAAAAATAAATCTTTTAGCAATTCTTTTTACCAGGTCATGCATAAGATAAAACTCCTATATAGGCATACGATTTTTTAGTCAATGCTTTCACCACAAGTGTTCTGTTGAATAATTGCATAGTTAGCACCACTATCTTTTGTTAAACCAATATCACAACTGAAACCTTCGCAATTTGTTTCGATGAATACCTTCCAACTTTCAGGACTCCAAAAATTAATATGTCCTTTATAAGTATCTGTTCGTCCATTCGGGACCGTAACTAATAATGTTCCATTATTTGCAATCATTTTAAGAATATTTTTCAAGGCTTTATCCGGAAACAACAGATGTTCCAATACTTCGGTGCAAAAAAGCACATCAAATTTTTGTGAACTTCCTTTATATATATCAAATTGAAAAAAACTTGCTTTCGGGCATGTTTCCTTTGCTATTTTTAGTGCGGCGCCTGAATATTCAAAGCCTACCAGATTTGCAACGTCATTTTTTTCACGCAAGAATTTTAAAAGATGCCCCGTTCCACATCCAATATCTGCAACATTTTTTTGATTGAATATTATTCCTTTATCACAAAGAATGTTTATGATTTCATGGTAGAAAGTAATTCTTTCGGGGTTAAGATACTCTTTTACGATTTTTGGATTGGAATAAAATTTATTTAGTATTTCCAAGGAGTTCTGTTGTATTGGGTCTTTGATTAGCAGACCTTGCGCAGGATGCTTAGGGGAACTCCATCGTATTTCCAATCCCAACAAAGAGAATATTTTTTTAACAATTGATTCCATTTTAGACATGTTCACTTTTCCATTTTATTAAGCGGCATAATAATTCTTTAGACGATGCTTTTTTTTTAAACTCATTTATATATCATCTCCGTTCATGCACCGGGATTTGTGGAAGTGGGGTCGACTATCATGGAACACCTATCAAACCTATTCATCTGCGTCACTATTTCCTTTAACTCCTCATATATTTTCCTATCAAATTTCAATACAAAAATCCCATACATCACCGTACTCAAAAAAACCAAAATGAAACTGCCCAGTACAAAATCTTCAGTGGATTACAGAATTCTAAACATCCCTCAATATCCAATCCAAAGTTTCTTTAAATGCTTTCGTATCCACCTCAAAATCCCTCCATGGAAGAGGAGAGTTTCCGGGGGCATCTTCCCCTAAAAGATAATAATATTCGTTTCCAACTTGGTTGGCAAGCCACCAAAAGTTTGCATCATAAGACGGAGAAAATATCTCCAGAATTTTAGCGTTTCTGCAGAACACGGTGTTACTCAAACCCGCGCCATGCGGTCCAACGACAATCTGGGCTTCAGCGCAGAGTTTAACCTGTTCCAAAAAATTAAGTTCGGACATTTGAACTATTTCAAATCCAATATCTCGCAGATAATCTTCTACTTCTTCTTCATTGATGATCTTTCGATAAAGGGCATCGTTCCTGGAGATATAAATTAATCTGTGTGGTTCAGCCACATCTTTAGGAATAAAGGATTCTCTTAAAAAATCACAACCCCATTTTGATACGCTTGATAACGAGGGAACGAATAGATTCTCGCATAATAAATGATCGCCATCTTTAATCTTAAGCAATTTCTCTTCTGGAACTCCCAATAGACTCAACGTCTCTAAATGGAATCTCTTCAGATTGTATGGAACAATCAAATAATCAATTTCGCCAATTACATCTTCAAGTAATTTTAAGCGGGGCAAGCTTTCAAAAATCCAGTGGTAATAGCCAGTAGTACCTGTAGAGGTTATCGTAGCCAGACATTCTTTTCTAAATTGGGGTTTATGAATATAAGATTTGAAAACTTCATATTCTTCTATTGGTTTTCCCAATTCGGAAGTGAACTCAGCAAAAACTTTGTTATCACAAGAGATAACCACACCATTTTCATTTACAATCCTTGCATTTTTCAAAAAACAAAGATGTGCTTTTGGAGATAAATAGGATTCACCGTATTCACTGAAGGCAGGACGGATTTCATTAGTATTATGGTTCAGTCTTTTCAATTCCACCAAATGTTCAGGAAAAATTTCTTTTATCCAGCTTCCTTCCATTTGCGGCGGTATGGGATCTTTGAACCACTGTTCGACCGAATATATAAATCCTTCCGGATGGTAAGGGGAAGGGCGATAGTGGTCAATTCCCCTACGTACTCTCTTTGCAATCGCTGTTGTAACGATCTTTCTGTCTCTACCACCGATGAGCAACTGTTCGAGAACAAAGAACATCTCCCACATTGTCCGGTTCTTCTCTCTATCACGAGCGGATTTAACAAGTTTTATGAGGTATGATTTACTCATAGGTTTTTGTCAACAACGTTTCTTTATAAATTCAATCAATCTACCTATCATCGCTGAACGCAGAAGTCGATCAACAGGCGTCTGCACGGATCGCGCAGTAAGGTCAACCTCAATTCCTTCAGTCTCACATAATTTAACAGCTTCTTTTACCCATTTCCCCTTGACAACTCCGGTACAGAAGTACGGGATTGGCGAATCGCCGGTAACACTCAAAAAAGGAGCGTCCAGATCATTAGTTCGTTTTGTACCGTTTAGTTCCAGTTCCCATGCAGACTCTCCGTCACGCAAAAGTTCGAGAAGAGTCTGTTTATTCCAGATGGCAGCCTGGAGCGATAAACGGTAACCAGCCCCTTTGCTGATTTCTCCAACCAGAGGATTGTCCGAACACGGCAGATCGGGACCTGGACATGGATACAGTCTGAGGCATCCTGCGCCTTTATCCCCCATATATGTTATTAACCCCTCAATCACCGTCGTATCTATATGCTGGATGAGAAGATAATCCTCTATCAGTACAATCACATAAGGCTGCGGTATCTGTTCCAGCATAGAGCGAAAATCAGAAGACCAATCAGTCTCATCACCGACCGCAATGGTCTTCACCCTCTCGTGGTCATACTTGAGATGGTTTGTACCCAGATATACGGGATATGGGCAGTCCTGCCAGTATCTGAAGAAAAGCGTAAAGAACGGCTCCCAGAGGTCCTGATACTTATCACATGACGTTACCAAAATGGCTACTTTGCTCTTGTTCATACATTTTCACCTGCCATATTCCTTTTTCTTGAACCAGAAGAAACCACACGCGTAGTTACTCTCCTCGAAGTCGCTGATCTGCAGATCTCTCCTATACACCCCCTCATCGTCCACACCCGAAAGTTCCACCAGCACGAGATCACTAAAGTACTGCAGTATCTGATTGGGGGAATGGATGCGATGTGCATTGAAACAGACCTTTGGTCTGCCCACTGGAAGTGCGAAAAACAAGTTACCGTCTTTCGCAAGCACTCTTGAAAGTTCTTTAGCTGCCATCTCTGTGCCTTTGGGATTCAGTGGGTCCCCATATCGCCCAAGCCCTATATGCTCGGCAACGTGCAGACAGGACAAGGACTGTACAGCGCAATCGTCAAACGGCAGGGATAATATGTCTCCTGACAGCGGTTCAAAGTTATTCAGACGCGCGTTTAGTGGGCATATGTCTAATGAGATCACATCGGTGAAACACGTTAGAAAGCCAACGAAGTCAACCTTTGATCCAACATCCACGTGTAGTTCAGGTTTATTCTCCATAATTCGCTGAGCAGCCCATACATTAAGATAAAAGTAATGCGAATCGAAAGAACTGGTAGAACTCTTCTCATGTATGCACGGATAGAGATCGGACATTTTGATGGGTTCTGCTCCATTCAATCGAGGATACTTCATGAGATCTCCAACATATCCCCCATATCGTGGGATTGACATAATCAGTTGATATGGGTTGACAATCGGGCTCATAAGCCGGTACAAAAGATATAGCGACTGTTTGACTCTCATCCGCATCTTCTTATGCATTTATTTATCACCTATTTATGCATTTCGTGTTCAGCCGTCACAACCAATCTGGCAATGGCATATTCATCTGTGTTGCAATCTCTTTTAACTCATCGCGTATTTTCCTATCAAATTTTAATATCAGAAACCCGTATACCACTCCGCCCAAAACGACCGGGACTAACGTCAACCACACGTTTGACAGCGGTACAAGCATACGATACCCCCCTACGAGTAACGACATCAAACCAGAAGCTATCAGGATGTTCATCAGCGTGGTGTGTATCACTCTGATTGCTATCATCCGTGATAATGCCCGACGCGCCAAAACTGCATTCAGCACCATGGATAACAAAGTCGCAATTGCAGCGCCGTCAATACCCATCACCGGAATTAATATCAAATTCAGCACGATATTTGCTGCTGCAGCCATAGCAGTTGCTTTGAATGCATCCTTTTGCCGATACAACGCGCCAAGGTACATCGTAAAAAAAAACTGGAAAATATTTACTAGTTGTACGATAAGCAATATCACAAGTGTCGTATACCCCTGTGCGAATTCCGCATCATAGAAAAAATATAGCAGTTTATCACCCAACAAAATCCCCCCGGCTACTACAGGAACAGCCAATATCAGTGAGTAGCTAAATGCGCGGGAGATCGACTCCTCGATGAGTCCGAAATCTCCAATCTTCCCCCACCGGCTAACCTTGGGCCACAACGTTGAACGAAGTGCAATTGTTGTGAGTGATGATAAAGCAGCGAGTTGCAATGCAATGAGATAGATGCCCACATCTGCGTTGCTTAAATAATAACCAATTATGACCCGATCTGCATACGAATACATCATAATCCCACCTGACGTCAAAAATATCCAGAACGAGAATGTCGACAGGCTTTTGATATGCCTCCAACCAAAACGCGTAAGGTGCAGGTCAAAAAAACGGAATTGCACTATGGCGCCAACAACCATCCCGCAAACAAAGCCGCCAGCCAACCCTGCAACACCAAACCCCAAAAAAACCGCGGCGACCTGCACGGTAATACGCGAAACGTCGTTGATAAAGCCACATGTTGCATGTATCCCCATTTTGCCGCGACCGGCAATACCACTTGAAACCGTTCCATACACAAGCGATACAGTTAACGCCACTATAAGCCAGACGAAGATCCCTTCGCTATCGAGATCCACAAAATAGCTGCGAAATGCGATCAGAGCAAGCAGAGACATAGTCACAAAGATGGAGCGCAACAGAACGAATGCGCTGAAGTATGCGTCCGGCTCTTCGCCCTCGCTGATGCGCTTCGTTGCAGCGACACCAAACCCCCCATCACTTATTATTCCAATGATACTATAATATGCCACAAACAGAAAATATGCACCCAGAACACCTGCACCCACTACACGCGCAAAATACATCGTACTTAAAAATCCGATGAAAGTAAATGCGATCTGCCAGATGAACGACACTATACTCTGCCGCTGCACTTCCCCTATGCCCATGATGCGCGAGAGAATAGTATTTAACTTGAACATGATCTCAGATGAGACAATTATTCTGTTTGCATGTCAACCACGACGAGAATGGTTTTTTAAGCAAGGTAGCATCATGTTCATCGCAATTTCTTCAAATCCGCTTCCACCATCATCTTCACCAGTTCCCGAAGTCCAACCTTCGCCTCCCAGCCCAGCTTCTCCTTAGCCTTCGTTGGGTCTCCTAACAAAAGCTCCACCTCGGTAGGTCTATAATACCGAGGATCAATCTCGATCACAACATCCCCTGTCGCCAGGTCAACTCCAACCTCATCCACGCCTTCTCCCTGCCACCCAATCTCAATTCCAACCTCTGCAAACACAAGCTCTGCAAACTCCCTCACAGAATGCGTCTTGCCAGTCGCAATCACATAATCGTCCGGCTCGTCCTGCTGGAGCATGAGCCACATCACTTCAACATAATCTCCTGCAAACCCCCAGTCTCGCTTTGCGTCCATATTACCCAGATAAAGTTTATCCAGCAGTCCCTTTTTTATCCTCGCTGCTGCCATCGTGATCTTCCGGGTAACAAACGTCTCGCCGCGAATCGGAGACTCGTGATTGAACAGGATGCCGTTACATGCGAACATATCGTAAGCTTCGCGGTAGTTTACGGTAACCCAGTAGGCGTACACCTTGGCTGCAGCATACGGGCTTCTCGGGTAGAACGGGGTGGTCTCCTTCTGCGGAATCTCCCGGACCTTGCCGTAAAGTTCACTGGTCGAAGCCTGATAGAATTTTGTTTTCTTTTCCATGCCAAGGATCCGTATAGCTTCCAAGAGTCGCAGAGCCCCGATTGCATCCGCATTTGCAGTGTATTCAGGTGTTTCAAATGAGACCTGAACATGACTCTGTGCAGCGAGGTTGTAAATTTCATCGGGTTGTGTTTCCTGGATGATCCGGATTAAGTTTGTCGAATCTGTCAGGTCGCCATAGTGCAGGAAGAAATTCACGTTTCTCTCGTGCGGGTCTTTGTACAGATGGTCTATTCGTTCGGTGTTAAAGGAAGAAGATCTTCGCTTTATGCCGTGTACGATGTATCCTTTATTCAGGAGGAACTCGGCGAGGTATGCGCCATCCTGTCCTGTGATTCCGGTTATCAGGGCTGTTTTTGTCATGGTTACCACCTTCTGTGAAATGCGGTTTTGTGTTTACTTATTGATAACTCTATCATTAAAAATATTACGCCATCTTTAATTTAATAGCTACCACGAATCGGTTTTTCAAAATATCTTATAGTTTCCTTAAGCCCCTCTTCCAACCCCACCACCGGCTCCCACCCAAGCACATCCTTCGCCCTGCTAATATCAGGCCTCCTAACCTTCGGATCATCAACAGGCAGATCCTCAAAGACAACCCGTGAATCGCTCCCGATAATCCCAACAACCACTTCCGCAAACTCAAGCACTGTCATCTCCCCGGGATTTCCAATATTCACAGGATCCGAAAAGTCTGACATCATCAACCGAAATAGCCCATCAACAAGATCGGACACATAACAGAACGACCGCGTCTGCGACCCATCGCCATATACCGTGAGATCCTCGCCCCGGAGCGCCTGATTGATGAAATTCGGAACCACCCTGCCATCGCCTGCACGCATACGCGGACCATACGTATTGAAGATGCGCGCAATTCGCGTATCCATGCCGTGATACCGGTGATACGCCATCGTGATCGCCTCGCCATACCGCTTCGCCTCATCATAGACCCCTCGTGGTCCTATCGGGTTCACGTTGCCCCAGTATGTTTCTGGCTGCGGGTTCACGAGAGGGTCGCCGTAGACCTCGGACGTGGACGCAAGCAGGAAGCGCGCCGCATGTTCTTTTGCAAGCCCAAGCATGTTGTACGTACCGAGCGCGCCTACCTTCAGCGTCTGAATCGGCAGGGCAAAATAGTCGATCGGAGAGGCGGGGCTTGCCAGATGGAACACGTAATCGATTCTATCGCCAAAATAGAGGGGTTTTGTCACGTCGTGTTCCAGATATGTGAATCGATCCGACTCGATGTGCTCGATATTCTGTGCACTACCTGTTATCAGATTATCTACACAGATAACCTCGTGCCCTTTCAGGAGTAGAAGGTCGCAGAGGTGCGAACCCAGGAACCCTGCGCCGCCTGTTATTATTGCTTTCATGGTAGTCCTTGTGTGGTGTATTATCTTGTAGCTATGCTACAACATCAATTCTTATCGCAGTTGAATGCCTGGTATGTCTGTAAATATGCATGTTTATGCAGAGATAGTTGTATTTTCTAATCAAATTTTTCAACCGCCTCAATTCTTTTTGCATCATTACGTTCATCTGAACACGTACTTCAAACCCTTTTTCCCTTTGGCTTCTGATCTCTTCTACGGCAGAGGTACATTTCCATTCTTTCGAAATCTGCTTCGACGCTGCCATCAACTCATTCCACGCATTTTCTGCCTTCTGTTCATCCCTGTGTCCCAGACCAATGACGAGTCGTTTTATCGGGACCAATTCCTGCATCATAAGGTCCAGATGCGCTCCAAGAATTTGTACTTCAGAAGTTTGTAAATCGTGCACATTATCACCTCATTCATGTCATGGTTTCCAATAAATCCCGCGCCGCCTAATAACCTATTGCTTTCATGCCATCCTCGTCCTAAAACTCAATTGACGATGAATCTCCAATATTCAAGGCGTTGTGCTTGCCCATAAGATTTGCGTCGTCCCCGATGATCGATGATCGCAGATTCACCTTTGAGATGTGTGTCCGGGATCCGATGACACTATCCGAGATTATTGAATGTTCGATGACCGTACCATCTGCTACGGATGCGTACGGTCCTACGACTGAATTTATGATCCTCACATCATCGCCTATCGCCACCGGATGCACAACCACCGAGTCCACGATCTCGTAGGCATCGTTTGCGCCTTCCCGCTCATCCAACAGCACATGGTTGGTCGCAAGCAGAGATTCTGCATGCCCACAATCATACCAGCTGGAGACTGTGAAGATCTTGAACCTGCTACCGCGCCTGACCATCTCCTGTAGCGCAGCTGTCAGTTGATACTCACCCCGCGTCTTGATGTTGTTCTCGAGCATCCACGAAAGGACTTCGAAGAGCATTGGCGTATCCTGCACAAAGTACACGCCCGATATGCCCAGATTCGAGACTGGATGCTCCGGTTTCTCCTCAAGCCGTTTGATGCATTGCGACGTAGGTTCCAGTTCAACGATCCCGTACTTCTGCGGCTCGTCGACCTCTCTGACGCCAATCGAGCCTGCGCAATGTCCGTTTTTCCTGTGCTGCTCATAGAAGTCCAGATAACCTGATTTAAAGATCATATCGCCAAGTGCGATCATGATGTCAGAATCTCCCACCAGATCACGGGTCAGGGATATCGAATGCCCGAGACCGAGGCGCTCCTTCTGGGTCACATACTGTATACGAAATAAGCCGCTGTAATGCTCATCCACATACGAGATCACCTGCTCCTTCCGGTACCCGACCACGAGTATGATCTCATCTGGTTCGAGGTCGATCATCCGGTCGAGGATGTGCCCGATGATTGGCTTGCCTGCGATATATACCATGGATTTCGGCTTGGTATGGGTATGCGGAAAGAGACGCGTTCCGGTTCCGGCAGCAGGGATGATTACTTTCATTTTCCCCTATAAACCAATCCACTAATGCATGCCACTCCAAGCAGTCGTTCTGTGAGATACGAACATACAAACCCCGCGCCACCTGTTATAATTATTTTCATCATTGATTCACCATCTGTTTCTCATATCATTCAATAAATCTTCCGATCATCAGATCAATACACCGCCCCCTACCGCATCCCCTATAAACAAGTTCCCTTCATCCACCATACGATCGAACTCTTCTATCGTGTAACACAGCGGCTCTATTGGCAGGTCAGTCAAACCCAGGATAGTCGCAATCCGCTTATGGAATCGCTCCTTAAAATCTCCAACGATGATTATATCGATATCGCTGCCCTCGTTCAAATCTTTTCTTACGAATGATCCGAAGACGATGATCTTATGAACGTCATACATCTTACGCACTTCTTTTGCAAACAGCCTCAATTTAGCATCTATTTCCCTATAAACTCCTTCACCCTTTCCAATATCAACTCTGCATACATTATACATTCTTCCGCGTCCTCCTTTTCATAATACTCGAAAGGGACCAGATCGCCTGCAATCCCATTTGGGTATCGTGTTGGGATGTAGGCACTATCAAGAACCTTTGCCCCATGCTTACATTCCTCAAATCCCCCCTCAAATCTACTTACCTCTTTTATGAGTTCGAATACCGAGTGCGTCAATATCTTTCTGAATCCTTTAGCATACAGAATCGACTTCAGAGCTTTCTCTGCGGCCTGCTGAGACTGAAAACACGACCATTCATAGTCTTCTGAATATAAACTGTTTTTAGATGCTTTTAGATCCTTATCTGCCTGCTTAAACCATCTTTTTGATTCTTTTGGGTTCTCACTCATCCGCTTTCACCCTGCTACCCTCAACATTCTCTGCCCTTCCGGTGGGCATGTCATCGTTCTTCGAGAGTTTCTCGGCGAGATTTGAGCCTATAAATCCCGCGCCGCCTGTTGCCAGTGCCCTCATTTTATCAACCGATCAGTTCTTTGACCCCACGTTCCAGCGAATATTCAGGATTGTAACCAAGAACATCCCTTGCCCTCGTTATATCCGCAAGCGTATGCCCCACATAATTCTTCAAAGGATTCTCGATGTGCTGTGGCTCGATCTCTGTACCGAGTTCGCTGTTGAGGATGCGCACAACATCATTGAAACTGTGCGATTCGCCTGTTCCGACGTTAAACACGCCGAATATGTCTTTTTTCATGGCGAGCATACATGCCTGAACCACGTCTTTAACAAACACAAAATCCCGTGTCTGTTCGCCATCGCCATATATGACCGGAATTTCGTCTTTCTGTATCTCCCAAAGGAATTGCGAGACGATATTTGCGTATATTCCCTTTGCACGCTCATTGGGGCCATAAACCGAGAAAAATCGCAATCCGATCGAATTCACACCATATAACCCATGGTATAACTCCGCAATCCGCTCAATACACAGTCTCGCCTCTGTGTAGTAGTCGGTGACCCCGATCTTCGCATCCTCCCTATGTGGGGTGGGCACTCCATTGTACAGCGAGGAAGACGACGCAAATACAACCTTTGCGCCCACATCCCTTGCAAACTCGAATACACTGATCGCATCATTGATTGCTGAGCCCACAAGTAGCGGATTCTCCTTGTACATTGGCGATGAAGACGGTATACCAAGATGAACGATGGTGTCAACACCAGAGTCCGACATCCGGCTGCGGATATTGCCGCATGAATCCTCGATTAGGTCTATCTCGCTTTTCACGTCCTCCAGGTTGTCTATGTTTCCGGTATGGAGATTATCCAGCACCACGACATCATGTTCACCTGCCAGAGCAGATACCAGATTGGACCCGATAAACCCTGCTCCGCCAGTTACCAGTACGTTCATAGGCTCCATATTTGCACCAGTAATAAATATACCTTGTTGTGTCGATGGGTGTGAGAACTCCTGCATTTTTAGGAGCTTCTTAACCTTTCAAACTCACGCTTCCATACCACCTATCAAACCTTCGGACACCGTCCTGCTAATTTCCGTATATATGTTTCCACACTTCTCCTTACAATCTCCCCCATGCAGGAGTTTTGAACATCTTCTTCCGGTAATAATTCCGATATCCTTTCCATTTGTTTCACCACCTGAGGTGCGAGGAGATTCGTTCCAGATGAAACAATCCTTCCTATGGTAGAGAAGACTTTACCAGAGAAACAAAACGTTACCATCTACTTATCATCTCCTCGATTTCCAATAAAACATCCTTCAATCCGACTTCTTTCGATCGTCTCGGTACCTTCTCTCCTTTTACATGTTTATGGTGCGGATAAGTAGCGATCTCCAGATGATGGGGGGGGGCATTATCATATTTAAAAACCATTTCGTCATTTACATTCGCCAAATGAAATCCATACTTCAGGCGAATCATCTTATCTCTCTTTATATTTATCAGTTCCATAAATTGAAGTGTAGAGCCATCGAGCATCCCCAATATCCCATGAACTATTCCAATACTTCTCGATTTTACCTCATATTCAACATCTACGTTTTCAACGAATATTGAACTTCTTATGAGGCTTTGAATCTCTGAGAAGTGATCTATCACCTGCATGACTCAAGCATCCTCTCGATGACGATGCACTCTTTCTCAAGAAATCCAAGTGCTTCGTACTCAGCAGACCATACCATGGCATCCTGGTCGTCCCCGGCAAGTCCTTTCTCGAATTTTTCAAAAAATTCTTTGCTGCCCATTCCTTTTCTCTCTTCAAAAGCTATCAGCTTCTTCGTTGTTTCAGAGATGCTCCGGTCCAGCAAAAGCTTTTTTCTATTGAGTAATTGCCCCAACACGTCAATCGCTATCACAACATCAGGAACCTCCAGCTTTATCACGCCCATGTAATCGCCTCATATCCTTATTCTATAGTTCGCTGCTTCTGATATTCCTTATACTAAAGTTTTTGTGAATATACTCAATAATTCGTGACAAACAGATAACCTTCGATCGATCCCGATCACATCAAAACCATCTCCGAGCAGCCGTTTTGTGAGATGCGAGCCTATGAACCCCGCGCATCCAGTTACCAGTGCTATCATTTCATCACCTGTAGATAATTCTCGATCTCTTCTCTTAAATCCTCTCGTTCCAGCGCAAAATCGATAATTGCTCTTATGTAATCGGCTTTATCTCCTGCATCGTATCGCTTTCCTCTGAACGTGTATGCACAAACACCCTCCCGATCAACAAGCATCCTTATGGCATCGGTCAGTTGTATCTCGCCCCCGAACCCGGGCCCCACCTCCTTGATGCACGAGAATATCGCTGGCGTAAGGATGTATCTCCCGATCGCTCCCATATTCGATGGCGCATCGCGCGCGTCTGGTTTTTCGATGATATCCTCGACGCGGTATATCGACTCATCGATCTTGCTGCCTTTTATGATCCCGTATTTGCTCACGTCACTGACCTCTTCCACTGCCAGCACAGAGCGTTTATGTGTCATGTAAACGTCCATCAACTGCTTTATGCAGAGTTCTCCCCTGATGATGTCATCGCCAAGCAGAACAGCGAATGTTTCATCGCCGACGTGCTTTTCTGCCCGGAGCACCGCATCCCCAAGCCCCTTTGGTTCTTTCTGCCGTATGTAATGGATATCTACCATCGAAGAGATGTCCCGTACTTCCTTTAATAATTCATCCTTCCCATTTTTAAGGAGATGGCTTTCAAGTTCCGGAGACGTGTCAAAATAGTCTTCAAGAGCCCGTTTGCCTCTACCTGTGATGATCAGAATATCATCGATGCCGGAAGCTACTGCCTCTTCCACAACGAACTGGATGATCGGCTTATCGATGATCGGGAGCATCTCCTTCGGCATCGATTTCGTAACCGGAAGGAACCTTGTCCCAAGCCCCGCAGCAGGGATTATCGCTTTCTTAATCATTCGCTTAAACCTCGCACTCACGATTCATTAACATTTTCATATCATTTCACCCCAGATAACCCACCGGGTAACAAGCCCCATAATCATCGCATCACAACCTCCCCGGGACGCGTGCTCATGCAAGCCGCCATCATCACGCCGACGTTGATGCTCGTATTGATCCCGGTATGCACACCATCCCCCATGACCACGCCGAGTTTCCTCCTGCCCGTGTCGACAGACTCGCCCTTCACAACCGCACGGATGTTCCTGTCGTCATGCCGCAGGTTTGCGATCTTCGTTCCGGCGCCGAGATTGCAGCCACGCCCGATGACGCTATCCCCGACATAACTGAGATGACCGATGTTTGTTCCGTCCATCACGATGCTGTTTTTGACCTCAACAGCATTCCCGATGCGCACGTTATCGCTTATGGACGTACCCGGTCTGATAAAGCAGTTCGGACCGATATCACAGTTCTCTCCGATGATTACAGGTCCTGTGATATAAGATCCGTTTCTAATGATGCTGCCCTTCCCGACCCGAATATTACCGTGCAATGTGGCGTAGGGCTCGACTACGCCTGCAATCTCTGCATCGGTGCCAGCAAGCAGATATTCGTTTGCATCCAGCAGGTTCCACGGTCTTCCGATATCGATCCATGTATCGAGCATCGAGTAGCCGATGTCGAGAACGCTTGCAAGCGCATTTATGGAATCCGTGATCTCGTATTCCCCGCGTACCGATTCCCCGGTCTCCCTGATGGCATCAAAGATGGTATCAGGGAAGAGGTATATCCCTGCATTCACCAGATTCCCGGCTGCATGGTCTGGTTTCTCGATGAGCCGGGCGACCCTGCCGCCCTCGGTCTTCACAACGCCGTACCCCGCGGGATTCTCCAGTTCCTTTGTTGCAAGGACGATATCCTCCTCCCGTCCGATTAGAGCACGAAGATTAGACGGCGCAACGATCGCATCGCCGTTTAAGACGAGGAATCGCGCGCCCACGGATCGAGAAGCCATTCCTATCGCATGTGCTGTGCCGAGTTGCTCTCTCTGCTCCACGTAATCGATACGGACGCCAAGGCGACTTCCGTCCCCAAAATACTCCCTGATAACATCGCCCATGTACCCGACCACGCAGACAAAATCGTTGATACCTGCATCCCGCGCAGCCACGATGATATGCTCAAGTATCGGTCTGTTTGCAACCGGCAGCATCACTTTCGGGCACGATGCCGTCAGCGGACGCATTCTCGTCCCTTCACCTGCTGCTAAGATCACTGCTTTCATCGATTGCTCCTTTTACGATTTTATGTATCTCATGGTATAATTTCTCGACCACATCTCGGGTCGCGCCCTCAACAGTAATCCGGATCAGGGGTTCTGTTCCGGAAGGGCGGACGAGTGCCCACGCGTCGTCGAATCCGAGCCGGATCCCATCGATCGTGCTGATATCGGAAGAGGGAAGCGCACGCATTTCTTCTTCGATCCGCCTGTCATCGATATCTCCACGATAGGGAATCGATCCACGCTTTATCTCGTATTCGGGCATCGGCGAGAGATGATCACTGAATCTCGCGTCCCCCCTGCTCAGTAGCTCAACGAGTCTTGCTGCAGCATAGATTCCCTCAGGGCAGTACGATACTCGCGGAAATATCCATGTACCGCTCGGCTCGCCTCCGAAATCAGCACCCGTGCGCTTCATCTCCTCTGCAATAAAGACATTTCCGACCCGCGTTCTGATTATCTCGATATCAGGGAGTACTGCATCGATTAACATGGAAGTGTCTACAGGAATGACCATCTTCTTCTGTGCTTCGTGCATTCCAAAGAACGCGAGGAGTTTGTCATTGCTGACAACACCTCCCTGATCATCAACAGCGACCATCCGATCCGCATCGCCGTCATGCGCAATCCCGAGATCGGCATTCGTACTGAGAACCGCTGACTGAAGAGCAGTGAGTGTTTCGCTCTTCGGTTCGGGCTTGCGTCCCGGGAAAAACCCGTCTGGCTGGCTATTAAGCGTCACCACATCGCAACCCATCGCCCTTAACAGGTATGGCGTTGTGAGCGATGCTGCGCCGCACCCACAGTCCACCACCACCCGCATCCTCTTCTTGATCTTGACGCTTGCAAGGATCCGTGATATGTGATTTGAAACAGCGTTTTCATCCGTTCTGACCGGGTGCATTCGATCCCACGATGCAAGTTCAATTCCCCCCTCCCCGGCATCTCCGATCAACCGTTCGATCGTCTTCTGCTGCTTTGAATCGAATGCCATCCCATCGGGATTGAAGAGTTTCACGCCGATGTACTCAGGCGGATTGTGAGATGCTGTTACCATGATGCCGCAGTCGTAATCCCTCGCGGCGTAGGCGAGCGTCGGTGTTGCGACCATCCCGACCCGCGTAACCCTGCAGCCCACCGAGAGGAGCCCTGATATCGCCGCGTACTCAATCATCTCTGCCGCTCTTCTCGTGTCGTGCCCAACGACGACGCTGCCCCGGTCCGTGCCAACCGCACGTCCGATCCGGAGGGCTAATTCTGACGTAACCGCCTGATTCGCGATTCCTCGTATCCCGCTCGATCCGAATTTCATAGTATCACTCCGGTCACCCTATCACGCTCACTCAACCGTAACGCTCTTTGCAAGATTTCTCGGCTTATCGATCTCGCAACCCCTGTGATGTGCGACATAATATGCGAACAACTGGAGCACGACTGAAGAGAGGGCGGGTGCGATCCACGGATCGGTATCAGGTATCCGGAGCACATAATCCACGTATTTCGCAATCTTGGTGTCGCTCTCGTTTGCGATGCCGATGACGGTTGCGCCTCTTGCCTTAACCTCCTTGATATTTCCAAGCGTCTTTTCGTATACCGGATCCTTTGTCGCTATCGCAACCACCGGGATCCCGTCGTAGATCAGGGCAAGCGGACCGTGCTTCATTTCTCCTGCTGGAAATCCTTCTGCCGGGATGTAGGAGATCTCTTTTAATTTTAGCGCGCCTTCAAGCGCGGCTGGATAGTTTGCGCCCCTGCCCATGAACAGGAACTGATCCGCATCAGCAAACATGGTTGCGCACTTCCGGATATCAGGCGCACTGTTGAGCACACGCTGGATGTTCCCGCTCATCTGCTTTAATTCGTAGACGAAGTCGTTTACATCTGCCGTTGATAACGTCTTTCTCGCTTTACCGAGTTGCACTGAAAGCAAAAGCAGACACGCCAGTTGCGATGTGAACGATTTGGTGGCAGCAACACCAATCTCGGGTCCCGCTCTCGTGAAGAGGCACTGACACTCCCGAGTTATACTGCTTCCAAGCGCATTGACAATCCCGAGTTTCTGGCTGCCCTTCGATCCTGCTTCCCTGATCGCTGCAAGAGTGTCAGCGGTCTCTCCTGACTGCGTGATCGCTATCACGAGATCGCCGCAATCGATGATCGGGTCTGTGTACCTGAACTCGGATGCGATCTCGACATCGACAGGGATTCTGGCAAACCGCTCGATCACGTACCTCCCAAAGAGCCCTGCATGGTACGAGGTTCCACATGCGATGATCACGATCCTCCTGACGTTCGGCATCGCCACACCGAGATCGATCCCGTCTGCCGATATTCTTCCTGAAAATGTATCCCTGATGGTGTCTGGCTGTTCGAATATCTCTTTTAGCATGAAATGCTCATAACCGCTCTTCTCTGCCGCTTCAGGATCCCATTCGATCGTTTCGATCTTCTTCTCAACAGAAACCCCCTCGAGCGTCGTGATATCGATACCGGCATCTGTTATTACACCGATCTCCCCATCGTTCATGAAGATGACATCTCTCGTGTACTTAAGGATCCCGGATGCGTCGGACGCCACAAAAAACCCGCCAGCCCCAAGCCCAATGACAAGAGGGCTATCCTTCCGCGCAACAACGATCTTACCCGGATCATCAACACTTATCGCCGCAAGCGCGTACGACCCGCGAACCATCAATAGCGCGTTTCGCACTGCTGATTCGAGATCACCGTCATAATACGCCTCGATCAGATGTGGAAATACTTCTGTGTCGGTCTCTGACCTGAATTCGTGTCCTGAATCAATCAATTTGTCCTTGATCTCTGTATAATTCTCGATGATCCCGTTGTGGACGAGAGCGATCCTGCCTGTACCATCAGAGTGAGGGTGCGCGTTCATGGTCGATGGTTTTCCATGCGTTGCCCACCGCGTATGCCCGATTCCGATGCGCCCCCCAAGCTCAGGCGTGATCGATATCAGGTCACCGACGCTTCCTTCGGTCTTGAATGTCTGGATCTCATCATTTTCATCGTTTAAGATGGCGATTCCGGCAGAGTCGTATCCGCGGTACTCCAGTTTCTTCAAAAGATCGAAAAGAACCGACATGGCTCCGGATGTAACGCCCGTGAAAAATTCTCCGTCTCGAACGTCGACGCCGGAGGCGTTAACGTCTGTGAAACACTTTCCGTCCCAGACGTCGACGGCGGAGCCGTTACCGAGATAACCGACGATACCGCACATTTACCCCACCCACCATATCATCAAAGATCGATAGTCCAACTGGAGCGTGATGGATTCCAAAGGAATCCATCGACGCCACTGCCCGAAGGGCAGGGCGTTAGCGGAATGCCTGCCAACATCCAATTTTTTCGGAGAAAAAATTGTGCCGCACATATCACATCACCAGCGCATGGGGCGGTATCTGCTTCCTGATGACTGCACCAGTCTCGATTCTGCACTCTGTTCCAACGAGCGTGCCAGCCGCAGTCGAGACGTTACATCCGACCCTGTTACCATCGCCGAGTACGGTGCCGAGTTCGTCTGCATGGTGCAGCATCCCTTCCAGTTCTATCATCAGGTTCTTTCCGCTCTCTGTGATGAAATGGCTCTCGATGAGGTTGTTCTCGCCTATGATGGAGCTTTTTATGGTGCTTCCCGAGCCGATGTACGTGTTGTCAAGGATCACGCTGTTCCTGATGTATGTGAACGGCTCGATCGTGACATTGTCTTCGATGGATGTTGACGGCGCGATGACCACATTCGGACCGATCTCGCAGTCCCTTCCGATGATCACTGGACCTTTGATGTACGAACCTGCTCCGATGATCGAACCACTGCCAACAACCACTCTATCCTTGATCTTACCGTCCACCTCCGCGGTTTCGTGCACCGATTCATGGATGTCCTCAAGAATCCTTGCGTTCACATCGAGCAGGTTCCATGAATGTATCACATCCATCCACGTATGGTCTGTTCTGTATGCATGGACGCCATATCCTGCATCGACCATCCGCTGTATCGAATCGGTGATCCCGAATTCACCGAGATCGGACTTAAGCGTCTCCTCGATCGCATCAAAGATATCCGGACCGAATATGTAGATGCCTGTATTGACATTGTGGACGTCCTTGAGCGTTAGACCTTCGATGATCTTTAGAACCTTCCCGTCCCTCTCCTCAACAAGCGCATATCCGGTGGCATCCGCTCTTGCTGCTGTCAGAATCGATACGCCTCCCGTGTGTTTCTCTGTGAGGTCTGTAATCGTCTCTTCGCTCACGAGATTGTCCCCGTTAAGTACGAGAAATTCACCCTCCACGAGATCCTTTACCTGTTTTATCGCGTATGCCGTACCGAGTTGCTGTTTCTGATCCGCATATTCGATATTGACATCAAAATCCTTCCCGTTCCCGAAATAATTCATGATGCGCTCTTTTGCATACCCGACGACCATCACGACGTCCCTGATGCCGCTGTCATGTAGCGCCTGCACCACATACTCGACCGTTGGCTTATTTGCGACCGGAAGCATCACCTTCGATCTCGTAAGTGTCAGTGGTCTGCATCGTACTCCTTCACCCGCAGCAAGAATAACCGCCTTCATCAGTGGTTATCTATTGGTCTCTGCTTTAAATATGTTGCATGCTTTTTGCTCGATCATCTGCAAATCTTTAATATTTAATACAAATACAGAAATTGAAAACGCTACCAGAACTTCGATGCAAGCGACCGCTTTGTGACGCAATCCTCTTCGAATGCACAGAGATCGCACGGCGCATCCCGCGCGCGATCAGGCATCCTGCCATCTTTGATCGTCCGAACACGGTTTCGCAGCTCGAGAACCCTGCGCCGGTCTCGTGATCTGATAACCACATCCCGTATCTCAAAGAACCGTGCGTAATCCACAAAACCGTACTCCACAACCTGTCCGAACCGCTCTTCCACAAGCATCGAATAAGCCGTGATCTGCAGCCGGTCAGGTTTCCATACCCCGTTTTCAGGCTTATCACCAGTCCTGATCATATATGGCAGCACACGGTCGCCCACCCGCACCAGTTTGTCAGGAGACCCCGCTAGCCCGAGAGCGTCCGAATAGATTGCGTACTTGACCGTACACGGAGTTATCCTTGCGAGAAGTTCGTCCCTCCCGGTTTCCCGGATGACGTCTGCGATCCGTGATCCGATTGCGCCGGTATCGATGCTCTCCGCTGCGTCCCGGATCATGGAGCGATCCACACCTGCAAGTTCGGCACGGTAGACCACGGATAGGTCGTTTACGATGTGGTCAAGTTCGATCCGCAGCGCTTCTGCCACATCTTCGCTTGCACTTGCAGCGGCACGGTGATACGTGAGCGCAAGTTCCTTCAGGATGAGTCGGGCTAAGTATCTCGCATCCACATCCCGCTCCGCCGATTCGCGGTCGTTTTTCCGACTGCGGAAGTATACAAGGCGCGGGCATCGCAGATAGGTGACGAGATCAGAGACAAGAACCGTGTCCGCCATCACTGATCCGATCTGATCGTGACGCCCTCCGCGTCCGCGTCCACCGAGATCAGCGTCTTCACATCACGTCCCGAGGCACGCAATGCCCCTGCACCTTCGCCGCGCTCGATGATTACGACGATATCTGACACCTCGGCGCCAGCAAGTTCGAGCGCAAGGCTGACCGCTTTCATCGTACCCCCGGTACTGATCACATCGTCTACGACGAGCACACGGTCTCCTTTATTGATCCCGTTCAGGTACAGTTCTCCCTTCGAGTATCCTGTACGCTGATGCACGGCAATCTCATTTGGGAGGTTGTACTGCCTTTTCCGGATGACCACAAGCGGGATGCCTGTTTTCATGGAAAGCACGGTCCCGATCGGGAGCCCCATCGCCTCGATGGTCACGATCTTGTCCACATTGGTATCAGCCAGTTCGATGATGCGATCCGCAACCTCTGAGAGGAGTGCGGGCGTAAGTTCGGGTACACCGTCCGTTATCGGGTGGATGAAGTAGTAATATTCGCCACGAAGCGTGATCGGCGCGTCTTTAAGCGACTTCGTGAGTATTGGAAGCATAGACTCCATGTTGTTACAATGTTACATATTCTTTTGGGATTGGTGAGGGTGTTTGCAACTTGGGGTGCTTGACCGGATCGCTAACGCCTTCGGCACCGATGCGGTAACTCAAAGCGTTTGTAACCGCATTACCAGCCTATTTCACGCTCTTGATGAGATCCCTGATCACCTGATCCTGTGTGACCCCTATCCGCTCTGCCTCGAACGACAGGATGATCCTGTGCCGCAGGATCGGGCATGCCATCGCATGGATATCCTCTTTGGATACGTAGTTGCGCCCATGAATCAGTGCTCTCGCCTTCGCGGTCAGTGTAAGCGCGATCGATGCACGCGGGGATGCGCCGTATTCGAGGTTCTCCCACTTCCTGGTTGCGGTCACGATGTTGATCGCATGCGCCGTTAATTCTTCAGATATCGGAACCTCCCTGGTCAGGCGCTGAAGCGCAATGAGCTCGTCCCCGCCGATGACACGGTTCACACTCGGTTCGGATACGGATGTGTATCGATCCACGATGGTGCGCTCCTCATCAAAAGACGGATAATTCATCAGTATCTTCATCAGAAATCTGTCGAGCTGGGCTTCTGGCAGCGGAAACGTCCCTTCCATCTCGATTGGGTTCTGGGTTGCAAGAATGAAGAACGGAGCATCCAGTTTGTATGTCTCGTTTCCGGCGGTGATCTGCTTCTCCTGCATCGCCTCGAGAAACGCGCTCTGGGTCTTTGGGGATGCACGGTTGATCTCGTCCGCAAGCACGATGTTTGAGAAGACCGGACCACGTTCGAATCGGAATCGCTTCTCCCCTGCGTGCTCCTCCACGATCATGGTACCTGTGATATCAGACGGCATCAGGTCAGGCGTGCACTGGATCCGGTTGAATGATAGATCCATCGCCCTTGATAAGGTGTTGATCATGAGCGTCTTTCCAAGACCCGGATAACTCTCGATAAGCGCATGTCCGTTGGAGAGCAATGATATCAACAGATGTTCCAGAGCGTCCTTCTGACCGACGATGACCTTGCCAACCTCACCCACTATCGAGTTGATGATACTTTCGGTGTTGTGGTACATCTCTGAGAGATCGGTTTGAGATGGTTCTTCCATGCAGATACTTGTTGACCTGTATTGATATAAATAAGACGCATGACCGGCGCGGGTCAACCCCCACTACGCAGTCACACCTACAGCCGCTTCGTCATCGCGACCTCATCGCAATCAGGAAACTTTGGGCATTTGATGCAGCCGCCCCATACCTTGTGCGGAAGCGTCCCCTTATCCACCTCAACAAACCCGTGCCCCCTGAAGTAGTCAGGCACGCGGGTAAGCGTGAAGATCGTGTCGAGTCCAAGCCCCGCTGCCTCACCCATCGATGCATGTAGCAGTTGCGCCCCGATCCCCTGATGGTGCGCATCCTGCCTCACAGCAAAGGATGCGATCTCTGCAAGACCGATCCAGCATACATGGAGGGCAGAGCAGCCGAGCAGTTGGTCGCTGCTCACACATACCGTGAAATCCCGGATATTGTCGTATAATTCGGCAAGCGATCTCGGGAGCATCACCCCGCCCTCAGCGTACCCATTGATCAGTTCCTGCATCTGCGGGACATCCTGCACCACCGCCTTCCGTATCAGATACTCCATGCGATTCCCCCTTGACAACTCATCATGTCACCCATCACCTGCGCATCCGCCTTGAGATACCAAGGATCAGCACAAAGACACAGGCAAATACAAAGATACTCAGCAGATACTGGAAGATCGTTGATTCTACGAGCTGTGTGTTCCATTTGCTACCATCGTCATCACCATCACCCTCGTCTGCGGATTCTGGCTCTTCGAACTGCGATAATCCACTTACATGCACCGAATCGTTGCCAGATATCCGATCCAGTTTTGCGATCAGGATGGTGTGGCGTTGCCCATCGACCTTCGTCGTATAAACGAATCGTTCGCCGTTTCCGCTAAGTTTCTCCTGTTTGACGATGTTATCGTCTTTATACAGCGTAAGAACAGCATTGTTATCGATGATAGAGGTTACTTCGAGTTCGTATCCTGCTTTCAAAGGTTCTCGCTCGCCTTTTTTGAGGCTCATGGATACTGCAGCGATCAGCGGGTAATCGAACGGCTTGCCAGGATCGCGGTACTGTTCAAGCACCATCGGAGCCGGCTCACCGTCGTTCAAGTTCATCGATATCCATAAGATGTCATAATCGATGCCGCCGATCTCCTTCTCAAACAAGTAAAGCCCAGATATGCTGGTATTCAGGATCTCTTCGCTACCGTTAAATATGCTGATCGTCGCATCATTCTTCCTGATATCATCGATCGTTAGCCGATACCCCTGCTCCAGATCAAAGGTATCTCCGGTCTCGACGCGGTCCTCGAAGTAGCAGATGGTAGCTTCATGCACATTTCCTGCGCAGATTGGTATGATCAGGAGTATTGCGAGTGTTATGAAGATGATGTGCGGGATTGATCCGTTCATGGTACTAATAGTTTGATTATCCGGTTATTATGCATTGTGGCAACACTGGTTTTCTGCGATACATAAATAATAAACTACAGCGCATCCTACACAAAACCTCCCTTGGCAGCGGGAGGGCTGCACAACGCTTCATGCGTGGCAGTCTCGACAGAGGTGGTGCAATGATGAATGAATACATACAGATCGTAAGCGAAGGAAGAGACTTGAGCATAGAAGAGGCAGAGCGTGCCATCACAAGCATCTTTACAGATGCGACCGATGCTCAGATCGGCGCGTTCCTGATCGGGATTAAGATGAAAGGAGAGTCGATCGATGAGATCGCGGGATTTGCACGCGGCATGCGCGGGGCAGCACGCACCATCGCGCCGGATGTGGCAGGGACGCTTGTTGATACCTGCGGCACAGGCGGCGATGTCCACAACACGATAAACGTGAGCACAGGCGCCGCAATCCTTACGGCAGCCGCAGGAATTCCTGTCGCAAAGCACGGGAATTACGCGATCACATCACAGTCCGGAAGCGCGGATGTGCTGAAAGCTCTCGGCATAAGAATCGATCTCCCGCCGGAACGGGTGAAAGAATGTATCGAGAAGGTCGGGATCGGCTTTCTTCTGGCACCGGTCTTTCATCCGGCGATGAAGCGTGTCGCAGGTCCAAGAAAGGAGCTTGGCGTGCGCACCGTCTTTAATATCTTAGGACCGCTCACCAACCCGGCCGGTGCATCTGCGCAGGTGATCGGCGTCTTTGATCCCGCGCTCTGCGAGACGCTTGCAGAGGTGCTTTCTCTTCTTGGAAGCGAGCGTGCCATGGTCGTGCACGGCGATGGAATGGACGAGATCTCGAATATCAGCGAGACAATGATCGCATCGCTCGAAGACGGAGAGGTCGCGACATACACGGTCAAGCCAGAGGATTTCGGGTTTGAGAGGGCGAAGATTGAGGATATTGCGGGCGGGACTCCGGAAGAGAATGCTTCCGACATCGTATCGATATTTGAGGGGCAGGAAGGACCGAAACGGGATGTCGTGGTGCTTAATTCCGGTGCTGCGATCTATGTTTCAGGAATGGTGAGTGATCTGGAAGCCGGAGTTCGGAAGGCGGAAGAGGTTATTGATAGCGGTGCAGCGCTTGCTAAGCTGCGTGAGTTTGTGGAGTTTGCGAGTGCGACCTTGGCATGATGGAACGACTCACGTTGTACTGTAGATACTATAAAAAAAATAAAGTTAAAATAACGGATGCTGCGAATTGCAGCGATCGCGGGAGTGAGGGTTGGCGGGCGGTATGGTAAATTAGCATTTGTGGGTTCCCTTAGACCCACCTGTGGATCGGCAGGACATTTTTGTAACATACGAGTTACTAACAAATGAGTTAGTGATTTATTACGTGCTCGAAGATCCTGTCTTTGGGATGAGGTGAATGATCGGATATGAAGAAATTATTTACCGGAATCGATAATCTCCATCGCCACCTCTGCCGCCCGCTCGCCAGAGAGCATCATCCCGCCAAAGATCGGACCCATCCGGTGACCTCCGGAAACGGCATTTGCTGCCATGCCGGAGACGACCAGCCCGGGATACACCTCTTTTGAGAAGTCGAGAAGCGCGATCTCGCCGCGTTCAGCCCACATCGGCAGCTCGCCATGAACCTGTAAGGCGTCCGGGATCTTCTTAGAGACGATCCTGCAGACCTCGGCATCGTGCCCTGTGCCATCGATCACCACCTTCGAACGGATGGTCAGCGGATCGATGTGCAGCCGTGCCGCGGCAACCGAGGTCCAGTTGATTACGAGTCCTGACACACGCCCCTCTTCCCGGATCATCACGTCCTCGACGCTTATCAGGTTAAAGATCTTCGCACCAGCACCGATCGCGGCCGCTGCGGTCCGGCAGACCGATTCGATTGAATCCGCAACATAGAGCCCCTCTTCGTATTCGGTGTACGCGATCCCGAATTCATCAAGAAACCGGCATGCTTCCTCCTGCACAACAATCCTTGGAAACATCATGCCGCCGCCCCACATGCCGCCGCCGACCGAGAGATTCCGCTCGAAGACCACCACATCGATGCCTGATTTTGCGAGCGTGTACGCAGCAACGAGATTCGCAGGTCCTGCGCCGACGAGTGCGCAGTCGATATCGGTGCAGTTGAGGAACGATTCTGTGAATTCGGTGACGATTGCTCTGGTGATGCTGATTTCATCGATTGTCATGGTTGCCTGTTGGTAATACTGCTACTTTAACCCAACCATTCGTGGAAGCGGTTTTTGATATGTAGAAAATCCCGAAATCGTGCGAGTTTGAGATATTTATTGGATTTGGGGGCTAAACTGGCATTTCGTATCTTTTTCACCAGAGATGCATCTTTATTCACCGCACAGGCAACTTTAAATATCCGCAAACCGTTTTAGTCTTATGGAAGTCCCTTACGAACTTCTTGGCAGGTTCTTCGTCTTCTTAGCAGTTGCTGTTCTTCTGGCGACGGTGCTGGCGCTGCTGCTCGGTGTTTACAGTTTTAAGAGGCATAAGATCGTATTTCCAAATTTCATCCTGTTCATGCTGTATCTCTTCTACTCGCCTGCAAAGTGGATTTGCAGGGTGTTTTACATCAAAGAAGAACTCGTTGACGAGATTCTCATCGAACTTAAGAATGCGATGATGCTTGAGAAGTTCAAGCACACGAAAGAGCGGCGTGCCGTCATTCTGCCACAGTGTATGAGGCATCCGGAGTGTAAGGCGCGGTGCGACCCGATAATCGGATATGAGTGCAAAAAGTGCGGCAGATGCGACATCGGACGCATAGCAGAAGCGGCGGAAAAATATAATTTCAAATTATTCGTTGTGCCGGGCGACAGTTTCGTAAGGAAGATTATGCAGTCCTACAGACCTCATGCGTGTCTCGGTGTGGCGTGTTACAACGAATTAGCAGAGTCGATGCAGGAGGTCTCGAAGGCTGTACCGGTTCAGGGCGTCTCTCTGCTGCGGGACGGCTGCTACGACACAAAGGTGGATGTGGACGAGGTGATCAAGAAGATGGAGATGTGTTGTGATGTATGACCTGATCGGGATTGCGATATCGGTAATCATAGTCGTATCCGTCGTTCTGGCGCTGTTGGCTCTGGTCATCAGCCGGATCAGTCTCACCAGGAATGTCTGGCTTGCCGGGGTCTTTGCAGACATCCTCGATTTCTTCTATCTACCGATCAAAGCAGTCTTTCAGAGGTTCGCAGATACGAGAACGCTCGATACATGGATGGTATCGCTCAAGAACATAGCGCACAGGTCTGCTTTTGCAGAGACGAAACACCGCCTGCTGCTCACCCCGCACTGCATGAGGTCGCTCGACTGCCCTGCGCCATCGACACGCTTCGGGATCCAGTGCAAGGGGTGTGGCAAGTGCATCTTTTCGAGGATGATGGAAGATGCGGATCGATTTGGCTATACCTTATACATCATCGCAGGTTCGTCGTACGTCCGCCACGTCGTAAAGAAGGAGTCGGCAGACGGCGCACTCCTTGTGGCGTGCAACTACGAGTTAAACAAGGTCATGCGGTCGCTCAAACGCAGGAAGATCGTGACTTATGGTATTGTGCTTCTAACAGACGGCTGCTACAATACCGAGGTGGATTATGAAAACCTGATAGCGGTGCTGGAGAGTTTTGGAGCGCCCATTCAGGTAACCGCCGCAGCCAATCCGAAAAATCCTGAAGCGATTCGGGGTAAACGCAAACATTCGTGATCTCTTGATGCGGATTTTGTCCCGAATCGAGTAAATCGGCGAAAATCACCGGATTTTTAGATAGTACCCTAAATCATGTCCATAAAATAATGATGCAGCCGCGTATCTTCCACCATCTCAGGATGGAATGCAAGCGCAAGCGCGTTGCCCTGCTGCGCGGCAACGATGTACTCCCCCAGCCGTGCAAGTGGGGTAACATCATCACCGCAACGCACGATCGCAGGCGCACGGATAAAGACCGCGGGAAACGCACCCCCTACGACCGGGATGTCAATTAACGTCTCGAATGATTCGTGCTGACGCCCATACGCGTTTCTTCTGACCTCGATATCCATTATGTCGAGCAATCGCTGTTTTGTTCTTGTTGTCTGGCAATCTCCATGCTTTGCAAGGAGCACGAGACCTGCGCAGGTGCCAAGTATCGGCACATTCAAAGCGGCTGCGTTTTGGATCTCTTCGGCGATGCCCTCCTTCCACATAAGCCGCGCAAGCGTGGTGCTCTCCCCGCCCGGAAGCACGATGGCATCGCAATCCGGGACGAGTCCGCTCTGCCGTACCGGGATGATCTCGCCACGGTCGTTTCTCTCGGCAAGCGTGCGTTCCAGCGCATTCACATGCTCTGCAACATTTCCCTGAATCGCAATGACGCCGATCTTCATTCATCTTCGATTTTAGGAGAGATCGGATAAACGTTTCGATGGATTCGGCAGTCGGGTTGCGCGGTGTTGGTGTATGGGGTAATCCCCTCTCTTTTTATCGCCCCGTACACCTCACCAGAACATACACCGGAAAGAGTTATGCAACCTGCCAGAAAGAGATATGATGGCCCACCATATAAGGACAAACGAGGAAAACACAATGATAGAGATTGATGACAAACCCATCGAAGAGATGATCGCACTGGGGTCGGGGAGTGATGCTAGTGATCAGGAGATCAAGAATGCCATCAAGGCGCTTAGCATAAAGACGACACTGCCGCTTGACGAGATGGTAGCCGTCTTTAAAATGTACCACGAGGACTGTAGTGATAGCGAAATCGCAGTATCGCTTGGTGATCGGAAGAAGATGCGCAACGTCGAACGGGTAAGGATCAAGTGCGGTCTGTTCAGATGGCGGGATTTTGAGACGCCATTCGACATCAACGAGTTCATCCATGCGGTCGACGATGGCAGGACCGATGCCGAGATCGCAGCGATGTTTGGTGCAGGCAAGTCAACGATACGCACCTACCGGCAGGTGCTCGACTGGCATGAGGCGTACGGTGCACCAGATATCCCGGTGAACGGATAACCTTATTAGTATCATCCATGCAATATCTGATTGCGGGCTAGCCCGGGTAACCCGGCGTCACCTATCACCCGAAACCGCCGATATGCGGGGGGCGAAGCCAATGGAAGACATATCAAACGCTATTTAAGATCGGATGCCCAACAATGAATCTCCGTCCTGCGGGGATGGCGTTGGTAGTGGGATCTGCCGGAGGGCAGGCTTGTTATCTCTGCTGCGGAAAACGGTTTAGGCCCGGAAGGGAGCGGACAATACCGCAGACGTTTCATCGCTTGTAGGGTCGCGGAGATGAGGCGGGTTTCCGAACCACTGGATAGCGGGCAGGTGGCAACCATTGGCGCGCTCGCATTGTTCCTATGACTGGGCAAATCCGAATGATCCGCGCGATATTCTTCGGATTGAT
>JAUVWP010000164.1 GCA_030604085.1 Methanosarcinales archaeon
ATCGCATTCAGAAACGATGGCGCGATCATCCGGACTGAGCCCAAACCGGCAAAACTCGAGAGACCGATGCCGCTGATACCTGATGACATCAGCGACCAGAGTATCAGGGGCGCGAATGTGTATATCGAGACGCACAGGGGTTGCATCGGAGCATGTGGCTTCTGTCAGGTCCCGAAGTTCTTTGGAAGGACGATTCGGAGCCGGGAGATTGCGGACATCATCGCGGAGATAAAGGAGTTTAAGCGGCGCGGCGTTCAGAGGATTGCGATCAGTGGCGGAACGAGTTCACTGTACCAGTACAACCAGCATGAAAAATCTGTCAATGTGAGCGCGTTTGTCGAACTGCTGCAAGCGATCGCAGAGGTGATGGGGGGCAGAAACGTCTCGGTTCCCGACATCAGGGTGGATTATGTCAATGAGGAGATGCTCCATGCGATCCACGACTTCACGATGGGCTGGGTCTATTACGGGATCGAGTCAGGGAGCGACAAGATGCTTAAGGAGATGCGGAAAGGGGTTGATGCGGAGAATAACGTTTATGCGATCGAACTTGCGCAGCAGTGCGGCGTGAAGGTTGCAGGGAGCTTCATCGTCGGCTATCCGGGCGAGACTGCTGAGGATTACCAGTTGACAAAGGGCTTAATCGAGGACACGTTCCTGGATGACATCTTCATAAGCATCGCAGAGCCGATCCCGGAGACTCATCTTGCAGATCTCGTGCTAAAAACGGATGATTCAGAGAATCTGACGTTTATTGCGCATACTGGCGAGTACAAGGCACTTAAACTGACAGAGAGCGAGGCACGGTGCTTCGATCTCACGCTGCACGCCCAGATGTGCAAGTCGATGCCAAGTCTCCTGACCGATCAACTGTATCAGGCGTGTCTCGATGACGCCAGGCAGCAGGGAAGCGATGTGCGTGCGGTAACAAGGCTGCTGCAGAAGTATCGCGGGAGATAAAACCCGCCGTACTTTCATGCCTTTGCTTTTTTCCAGATTCCGAACTCGAGCGCGTCTTTTGGACACGCATCGATACATACACCACATGCGTGACAATCGGGTCGCAACGTGTCGCCATCCATTATCGCTTTGACAGACGGGCATGGCGACTTTAAAATGCATTTTTTACAGTCATTACACTTCCCCCTATCAAGACGCACACGGAAGATGCTTGCATACTCAAGCAGCCACGTCAGGAGCCCGACCGGATATACAAGATAGCAGAACGGGCGGTACACAAATACGGATGCGATCAGCACAGCGCCAACCAGAACTGCCAGCACTGCTTCGAAATTCCAGTCAAATATCTCGAACGGGTTTAAGATGCCGTTATATGTGTAAAGATCGTAACCTGTTGTCAGAATCATGATCAAACTGATGGCAAAGAGCGAAATCCGGATACTGTTCGAGATCTTAAACGGCAACTTGATCTTCTTCCATGATGGTGCCGGAATTCTGTTTACGATCTCCTGCAATGCCCCAAACGGACAGACCCATCCGCAGAACAGTTTCGCTCCGATGATCGACAAGCCTCCGATGAAAACTATCATCGTCGTTTTCTTAAGCGTGATCGCCCCGCCAGTTGCGAGCGCCGTTACCATGTCCACCACTGCCCGCAGCGGGCTTGGCTGGTGCATGATCACCAGCACGCCAAACAGCACAAATACGGCGCACATCAGGAGTGTCCGGATGTTCCGGTTGATTTTGATTGTTTTTAGAAGTATCAGTCCCGACAGTGCAGCAAGCCCTCCGAGAATGAATTTTATAGATGATAACTCGGTCCAGATGGATGTTAGGTCTGTATTTCTACCACCACCTGTGCCACTGCCGTCACCTACGCCCCAACCTCCACCGCCCCCTTCTGCCAGAACTGGCATGCAGATGAGTGCCATAAACAGAACGATACAGAAGACTGATAGATAGATCGTATTTCGTTTCATACTCTGCACCATTGTATGCAGTGATTCAGCGCTTAAAAGATTTTTGATCTTAGAAAAATAAAAAGGGTGCGTGGTCATTCCACGCACCTCAACTCTATCGAGTGCACCCGCGACCCAGTCCGCAATAACCGCGGTCGCTTCCATCGTTGGTGCCGGAATTGTCACAGACGCCGTATCCGCATCCACGTCCGTAGTTGTTATCATAGACACCATCGCCATCAGCGTCTACGAGTCTGGAGCATGTGCCGTTGTAGTCACATACACCATCGCCGTCGGTATCCGCGTATCGGGCACCGCCATC
>JAUVWP010000143.1 GCA_030604085.1 Methanosarcinales archaeon
ACCGATCACGATGATCACGATAGAGAGGATCACGATTGCGAAGACGGTCTGTCTGAAGTCGCTGATCCATTCAGCCGGCATGAACGGTTCCTGCGGAAACATTATAGTACCGAGAATCAGGCAGATCGCGCCGCCGACCGTCAGTACCCCGAATGTTGGCGTGAGAACCTCGGCTATGAGCAGTATTATCCCTGCTACGATCAATAGCACTCCGAATGTGCTGACCGAGAACATTCCCATGCCGTACAGCGCAAGTATCAGTGCTATCGCGCCCACCATCTCAGGAACGTACGTCCCAGGAGCTTTGAGACCGTAGATGATCCCATAGAGCCCGATTAAGAAGAGTACGAACGCGATCTGCGGGTTGCTCAGTAGGGCGACGATCGATGCTGCAAACCGCGGTTCCTGCGTGATGAAGATTGCACCCTTTGTGTGGAGTGTCACCGATTCCCTGCTCACGTTCACGGTTCTGTTATCGATGGCATTGGAAAGATCACGCCTGCCGGACGCGACTACATCGATCACGCCCTGCTCCAGCGCCTCTTCAGCTGTCAGCGATAACCCTTTCGTCACGAACTTCTCCGCGACCTCTGTAGATCGGTTCCGGTTCTCCGCGATTCCACGCATCCTGGCTGCATACGCGTTGATCGTCTTGTTCTCAACCGGCGTCGTGCCTGTCGGCGTTATCGCAATCGGTGTTGCCGCTCCTGTGGCTGTACCGGGCGCCATTGCAGCGATGTGTCCTGAGAGCAGGATGAATGCGCCGGCAGAGAACGCACGCTCTCCCTGTGGTACAAACGTGATCACAGGCACCTCCGAACGCTCGATCTCTGATACGATCCCCTCCATCGAGTCAACAAGCCCGCCCGGGGTGTTTATTTCGATCAGCACCGCGGCAGCACCGATATCAGTTGCGTGATCGATGCCGCGGGCGATCTCCATCTCAGTGCCTGCTGTGATCATGTCGTCCACCTCGATCACATAGATCACTGGCTCTGACGCGCTACATGCCGGCGCCATGATGGAGAGCGCCAGCAGCAGGAGCGTTAGAAGGATTGGGATCCGTTTCATCGCAATCCCATTCTTCCTATTCATCTCTTTATTTATTCTCTTTACCAAGCCCAAGCGCGCCCATGAGTTCTATCGGCAGCGGAATCACAACGGTCGTCGCCTTCTCCTCGGTCGCATCCTTGATCGTCTGGAGCGTCCGGATGTAGAGTGCTCCCGGTTGTTCGTTCAGCACCTTCGCAGCATCCGCAAGTTTGATTGATGCCTGCATCTCTCCTTCTGCGTTGATGATCCGTGCACGCCGGTTCCTCTCTGCCTCTGCCTGCGAAGCCATCGCACGCTGCATCGCCTCTGGCAGTTCGACATCCTTGATCTCGACAGCCGAAACCTTGATCCCCCATGGATCAGTCGACTCATCGATGATCTCCTGCAGCCGCTTGTTGATCTTATCTCGCTCGGAAAGAACCTCATCAAGTTCCACCTGCCCAATCACACCTCGAAGCGTCGTGAGCGCCATCTGTGCGGTTGCGGTCGGATAGTGCTCAACCTGCACCACTGCTTTGCTCGGATCCATCACCCGGTAATACACAACAGCATTCACCCGTGAGGTCACGTTATCCCTTGTGATAACCTCCTGCGGCGGGATATCGAGCACGATCGTCCTGAGATCGATCTTCTTCATCGTCTCGAGTATCGGGATGATGAAGAAAAGTCCCGGTCCTCTTGCGCCGACCAGTCGCCCGAGCCGGAATATCACGCCATGCTCGTACTCCTGAACGATCTTTACAGCGCTTGCAAGCACAAACAGCACTATAATCACTACTGGTATCAAATATTGTTCCATAATATCACCCGATGAAAAATGGCGTTTACGGCTTATAAGTATTTGTGCGTGATAGCCCGCTCGCAAAAACCTTTTGATATATATGAAATATATGAAATTACAATAAAGGAGTACCCATGAAGATTCTGATCATCGGCGGCACAGGCGAACTCGGGCAGTGGTTTACGAGATTCTTCCAGCGCCTCCATCATACGGTTGCGGTCTGGGGCAAAAGCGGCAAGGTCGAGATCGCCGAAGCGTTGGGCGCTCTGTATGCCCACGATCTGGATGCTGCGATCCATGAGAGTGATATCGTTGTGATCTCGGTTCCCATCGATGTAACGGAGGATACAATCGAAGAAATTGCGCCGAAGATGAATCGCGGGAGTCTTCTCATGGATATGACCTCGATAAAGAAGATACCGCTTGCTGCGATGGAGAAGTGTGCACCTGCTGGCGTCGAGGTGATCGGGACGCATCCGATGTTCGGTCCGAGCATCCCTGCTATCCGCGGGCAGACTGTGATGATCACGCCGTCAAGCAGATGCGAACGGTGGCTTCCGATATTGACCGATCTCTTCGAGGGCGAGGGCGCGAACGTCGAGATCGTTGATGCCGACACGCATGACCGGGTCATGGCAGTGGTGCAGGGGCTCACGCATTTCGCATACTTAAGCATCGGATCCACGCTTCGGAGCCTCGACTTCGAGGTCTCCCTGTCGAGAAGGTTTATGAGCCCTGTGTACGAGATCATGCTCGATTTCGTCGGGCGGATACTCGGTCAGAACCCGCACCTGTACGCGATGATCCAGATGAACAATCCAAGGATTGCGGAGGTGCATGATGCGTTCATCGCCGAGTGTACGGGACTTTCGGAGATAGTCAGGGACGGTTCCGTGGACGATTTCACAGATCTGATGAAGAATGCGGCATCTCACTTCGGGGATACGGAATCCGCTCTGAGACGGTCTGATAAACTGATCAATACGAAGATCGCAGAGTTTGAGGAACTGATCGCGTCGATGGGGCGCGAGAGCGGCGTGTTACACCTCCGTTCCGAGGTTATACATCTCGGGGTCATCACAAAGGTCGCCCCGAGAACCATTGTCATGGAAGAGGGTCGGAGATCTGTTGAATTAAAGATCGAAAACATAAGACTGCTCAGCAGGACAGAGTTGCAGGACTGGAAACTTGAAAATCTGCGCAGGTTTACGCGGGATATCTCGGTCATACTGCCTGAGCGCGCAGACCCCTCTGTGATCTGTGATGTGATATCGAGATTCGATGGTGTGGTACGTGCAGAGGTCATCGACCGGTACGAGCCGAGACGGAGCGCAACTTTTCGGATCGAGATTCTTGGCGACTGTGACCTTGACAGTGTCGAGGGCGGGATCGAGGTGGTTCTTTCCGGTATCGGGTGCGTACGGCGGGGGGAGTCTGCAAGATGAGC
>JAUVWP010000088.1 GCA_030604085.1 Methanosarcinales archaeon
AGCGAATGGGCAAACATAACGGTATGGGCGTATAACAAGACTGGCGCTGGAACTCGTTCGTCGGGGAGTCTCAAGGGTCAAGTGCAGGCACCTGCACCGCCAAGAGGATACGACACAGGCAACCGAATCTGGAAACAGGGCATGAACACCTCATACCTCTGGACTGCCCAGAGCTTCACCGGCTTCTACTATGACATCGATGACGGTCTCAGCACCGAGACGCTCACAATCACAGGCATCAAGCGAAACCTCGATGCAGGGTCAATCGAGTATGAAACCGTACCAAGAAATGTTACATTCGATTGCAGTAGTTGGGGTAAGTACGACGTGATCGGATTCATGGCAGAGAAGTACTTCGCAGGATATATCTCCAAGACCAAATCTGCCATAACAGACGAGTCCATAAGTCTCATCTCAAATAAGATGCTCAGCAAGATTCTGATCGATGAAGACGACAAACACATGGTCTCCACCGGAGCATCGCTCGAATAGAAGGAAGGGTATGAGATAAGGATCATACAACTCGATCTCCAGGGCGATAAGGCTCAGATCGAACTGCTTCGGGATGGAAAAAGTCTTGATACCGGTATCATCAGCGATACGCCAGCAACCTACACCTACACAAGAGACCTCGGATCGGTCGATGACGTCCCGGTCGTTGCGATCCGCGTCGATAGCGTCTTTGCTGGCACCGAGAGCGATATGCTCGTGATCAAGGGAATCTTCCAGATATCAGAGAATTACAGATCAATAAAGACCGGCGAGACATACGACGAGATGGAGATCAAATCCGCCGGAAGCAGTGGAATCACGATGAAGAACGACGATGACGTAAGTCTCGACGAGGGCGAGATCGTCGATCTCATGGGGGATATGAAGTTCCTCGTCGCTGATAGCGGCACCCTCCGGTTTGCGCTGTATAAGGAGATCTTAACACCGGGCACTTACGACATCCGCGGGACGGTCTATGACACCGATGAAGCCACAAGCAGCGCACCGACGATATGGGATCCCATGAACTTCGAGGGCTTCTATTATAATATTGATGAGGACCTCGGCACAGAGAAACTCGAGGTTAAGAATACCGGCACCAGCATCGATGACGGTAACCTCGTCTACACAACGACCGTACAGTCAGTTAGATTCGATTACGGTGACTGGGGCAAGTACGATGTGATCGGATTCATGGCAGAGAAGTATTTTGCAGGATATGTAGAAGGTGAGGTCGATAGGGATATAACAGACGATTCCATAAGTCTCGTCTCAAATAAGATGCTCAGCAAGATCCTGATCGATTCAGACAAGAAACATACGGTCTCCACTGGCGCATCGCTCGAACTGGAGGAAGGATACGAGTTAAAGATCATACAACTCGATGTCAGCGGGGATAAGGCACAGATCGAACTTATCAGGAACGGAAGGAGCGTTGATGACGGTATCATCAGTGATACGCCAGCAACCTACACCTACTTAAGGGATATCGGGAAGGCTGACGATGTCCCGGTCGTTGTGATCCAGGTCGATAGCGTCTTTGCGGGCACAGAGAGCGATATGCTCGTGATCAAGGGCGTCTTCCAGATATCAGAGAATTATAAATCCATAGAAAACGGCGACACGTATGGCGAGATGGAGGTCAAAACCACCTCAAGCACTGGAATCACGATGAAGAACGACGATAGTATCGGTCTCAATGAGGGCGGGAACACCATGATCATGGGCGATATCGGATTCATGACATCAGATGATGGGAATCGATACGCGCTCTTTGTCAGGCGGACGGTCGGCTCGATCGCAGCACTCCAGATCGAACTTCCTGAAAGCTTAATCGTTGGTGAGGAGATCGTGATAACGATCACAGCAGACGGCTCTCCTGTCGAGGGTGCGGAGGTCCAGTTCGCGGGAGAGAATCTGGGCTTGACCGATTCAGACGGCAAGGTCAGATTCACATCAGAAGAGGCAGGCACGTTCACGATCACCGCGATCAAGGAGAACTACGACTCCGCATCCGAGGAGATACGGATCCTCACCGAAGCAGAAGCCGATATGGATCCACTGGAGATCAGGATGCCGGATAAGGTCGAACCGGGCGAGGACGTGGTTATCAAGGTGACATACAAGGGCGATGCGATCGAGGGCGCAAGCATCACCTGGGATGGTAATTATATCGACGATACCGATGAGACCGGAAGTCTGACATACACCGCTGAGGACGAGGGCATCTACACTGTGACCGCAAACAAGGATGGCTATCTCGAAGGGAGCGAGGAGATCGAGGTGGCGGTTCCGTCAGCAGAGTTTGAGCTTGCAGACTTAACAATCCCAGCGGAAGTGTCTGCAAATAAGAACTTCGCAGTATCTGTCGATGTCACAAACACCGGTGACGATATCGGCACATATATCGCGGAACTGGAGGTCAACGGTACGGTCGTTGATTCACAGAACGTCACCCTCGATGTTGGCGATACCGAGAAGATCGAGTTCACGACCAAGATCGCCGAAGCAGGCACAGCCACCATCGAAATCGGCACCGAATCAGGAGAGATCATAGTCACGAAAGCCAAGTCGAACACGGCACTGATAGCTGCCGTGCTTATTGTGCTGGCGCTGCTCGGTGCGATCGGCTATGTGCTCATAAGTTCGGCACCTGAAGGCGGATGGACTGTCGAGAAGTTAAGCGACGCGATCAAGGATAAGTTCCAGAGAGGCAAGGGACTGTGAGCTTAAGTTAGCAGAATCACGGGATTGCACAAGAGCCACATCTTGTGCACCCCTCTTTTTTTATCCGATACTTCGGCGGTCACTCAAGAATCAGTGAACACCAGATCGCCGCAACCTTTTAGGCATCCTGCCCATAATGTGAAACAGGTGCGATTCCATGAACATAGAAGACACACTGATTATGATCCCGGGACCTGTCCCGGTCGTGCCGCGCATCCTGCGTGCGATGGCAAAGCCAGTGATCAACCACCGCGGTGAAGAGTTCGCAGAGATGTTTAACGAGTGCAGGGAACTGCTTGCAGACCTGTTCCAGACCAGAAACGAGATCCTGCTGTTAAGCGGCTCAGGCACCAGCGGAATGGAGGCGGCTGTTGGAAACCTGATGAATCCGGATGAGACGATCGTAACACTCGTAAACGGCAAGTTTGGCGAGCGATTCCGCGATATCGGCATGAGGTATGGAAATACCGTACCTGTCGAGTCCGAGTGGGGCTATCCGATCGATCTGGACGCAGTGGCAGCAGCGCTTGAGGACGGCGCGGATGCGGTTGCGATGGTGCATAACGAGACCTCAGTCGGGATGCTGAATCCGGCAGATAAGGTCGGAAAACTGGCACGCAAGCACGACGCGCTCTTTATCATGGACGGGATCACCTCGATCGGCGGAACCCCCACCCCTATCGATGAATGGGGTGTGGACATCGCAATCATGGGCTCGCAGAAGTGCATCGCTGCGCCGCCAGGATTTGCCGCAATCTCGGTGAGCAAGCGTGCATTTCAGAAGATGGAAGACGTGCAGAATCCGCCATACTATCTCGATCTCAAGGCACACCGGAAGAGTGCCGACAAAGGGCAGACACCGTACACGCCCTCGATTCCATTATTCTTTGCGATGCAGGAGGCACTTTACATCGCTCACGAGGAAGGGCTTGACGCACGGAGGCAGAGGCAGGCAACCGGTGCGGCAGCAGTGCGTGCAGCAGCCGATGCCATGGGAATTGCGATGTTTCCGCAGCCGGACGAGAAGAGCAGGTACTCAGACACCGTCACAGCGATGAAGATGCCATCAGGGATTGCGTTTGACCAACTGAAGAAGGAGATGCTTGCTCGCGGGATACTGATCGCGGGAGGGCAGGCGCATCTCAAAGGGAATATCTTCAGGATCGGAAGCATGGGCAATTTCAGGTCAAAAGACCTCCTGATCACGATCCAGATGCTTGAATCGATCCTCCATGCACACGGAGCCGTCCCTGACTCCAACTTCGGGGCAGGGATCAGGGCTGCCGAGTCGGTGCTGATGCAGTAGAGTCCGCAGTGGGGTCTGTAGCTGCAGAGCTGCGACCCCTTGCAATCACAGCAAGGTGATCCCTGTAGCCGGGGAGTTTGACTGTCTTTAAGATAAAGAGACGTTTTTGCAGCTCCCCGACCTCTTTTTTAAATATCTCTTTAGTGTCCGCGGTTGAATCGATGCTTCTGGCTTTTATCATGAGGATCAGGTAGCCATCATCCTTCAAGAAATATTCAGCGTTCGCAAGAGCGATCTCTGCCTGATTGCGCTGCGCTATGTCCTGGTAGATGAGATCCACCTTATCCACGAGATAGGAGTATCTCTCGGGGTGGTTCGCATCCGCAAAGATGGGGATCATGTTCTGCCGGGATTCGCATCTCGAAATAAGTTTTTTCATGACGGTTGGCGAAAATTCAAGCACGTATACCAGTCCATTCTGCACGATATCGGAAATATGGCTTGCTGTGCTGCCAGATGCCGCACCGAGATACAGGACCAGCGAAGACTCGTTGATCGGCGGGACAAATCCTTTCAGGATCAGTGCAGCCAGTTTGCTGTGGCGAAAATCCCATGCCCGAAACTCCTGCCCCCCTCCATCTTCCTGCCGGCTCACGGTTGCAAGTTGCGTTTGACCTGCCTTACTTGCTTGACCTGCCGGACTTGCCTGACTCTGGTATATACCGCAGCCGATCTCGGTGTAATCCGCGCAATCGTTCATAACATCTCCCTGACCGGGTCAAGGATGGAATTGATGTACGAAGCCGCTGTCTTTTTTAGATCCATCGGATGCAGCCCACCTTCCGCGAAATCACGCGCAAGTTCCTCGAAAGTCTCGTAGCAGAGATCGCCGCCGAACTTCGATGGTCGTTTGACCTCCACGGAAGAGAATCTCGGGAAGATGTGGTATTTGAAGAGTTCGATCACTGGATTGTCGTCCACCGACCCTTGCGTGCAGAATGCACGGTTGATCTTCTTCTCGACTGCTTTCGTATCATCGTCCACTGCAATATAATTATCCTTCGATGATGACATCTTCTCGCCATCCAGACCGAGAAGGATCGGCGTGTGGATGCACACAGGAGCGCGGAATCCGAGCTTTGGCAGTTCCTCGCGTGCGAGCATGTGGATCTTGCGCTGGTCGATTCCGCCAACAGCAGCATCGGCACCGAGATGCATGATATCGAGCGCCTGCATGAGCGGGTAGATCATCTGCGACACCATCGGGTGCGCAACACTTCTTGCGACCTCGCTCATGCTGCGCCTCGCCCGGTTCAGCGTGGTATCCTGCGCCAGCCTGAGCACATTCAACGTATATTCCGGATCCAGCTGGAATTCGCTTCCGTTGACGAACTTTGCCTTATCAAGCCCGAGCGCGATGAAACACTGCTTGTTGTATTCTGCAAGCTCCTGCACCTCTTCAAGCGTCCCCTTCTCGTTCAGGTACGCATGTAAATCCGCAAGCAGCACTGTTACCTTAAATCCGGCATTTTGAAGATCGATAAGTTTGTTCACAGTCAGAACGTGACCGAGATGTATCTTTCCGCTCGGTTCGTATCCTGCATAAGCGGTCGGCGTCTTCTCTGATGTTAGCAGCCCGTTTAAATCATCGATGGTCACGATCTCCTGTGTGTTCCGTGTGATCAAATCATATCTGTCCATCAATCCATCCATTGAACAGCGATGCGTTTTAATCTTTCCCAGCCCGGAAGACGCAAAAGACATAAATCAGAACGCCTCCAAATCAAGCAGCATGGGATCATGCACGGCATGTGATGGTAGAGGATTTATCATCATCGAAGAAAAGAAGTGTTCCGCCTGCAAAGGCACCGGAAAGGCAAAATCGATCAATCTAAGCGAGTTATCTGAGAAGCAGTTGAGTCAGGCACTCGACGGCTCATGTCCTGCCTGCAACGGCACAGGAATCGACCGGATAACAGAGAAGTGCCAGGAATGCAATGGTTACGGGGAAGTCAAGGAATGCAGGATCTGCGGTTCATCGTTCAGCGGAGATGGTGACATCTGCAAGAACTGCACAGAAAAACCATCGGTACACCTACTGAGTAACCTCTGCGACACACAAGACCTTGTGGTGGGCCGCGTCTATGAAGGGACCGTTAACGGGACTGTGGATTTTGGCGCATTCGTTGACCTATCTCGGAGCGTACGCGGACTGATTCATTCGAGCAACCTCAGTTCGGAAGTTAAGGTCGGGGATGTCGTGCATGTGAAGCTAAATAACATAAAGCCGAACGGAAACCTCGAGTTGGTTCCAGTAAAGCTGAAAGAATACGAGATCGTGGAAGTGGAGAAGGAGTACCCTGGATACACAAGTTCCGAACTTCCGAAATGCGTTGGTAAGACAGTATCCATTTCAGGGAAGGTTATTCTGGTAAAACAGACCGCAGGACCGACGATATTCAGCATACTCGATGAATCCGGCACGGTCACATGTGCTGCATTCGAGCGTGCTGGCGAGCGTGCATATCCTGATATCGATGCAGACGCCATCGTTACGGTGACCGGGGGAGTTTCGCTCCGAAATCAGGACATACAGATCGAAGTTCTGGCTATGACGCGTTTGCTTGGCAGCGAGGCGGCAAAGATCCGCGATCGCATCGAGGATGCTCTCGATGCCGCCGCCGAGCCACAGGAGATCGACTTCATGATCGAGAGCGATACGCTCTCCGCGCTCAAAGACGGGATGCGTGCGGTTGCAAAGCGGATCAGGAAGGCGATCTTCTCATCCCAGCCAATCGTCATCAGGCACCACGCGGATGCGGATGGGATGACAGCAGCAATAGCGATCGAGCGTGCGATCCTCCCGCTGATACGGGAGGTCGGCGGAACCGATGCCGGGTATCATTTTTATCGGAGGTCGCCATCGAAGGCGCCTTTCTACGAGATGGTGGACATCGTTAGGGATATCTGCTTTGCGCTGGACGATCAGACACGGCACGGTCAGGATCTGCCGCTCCTCGTGATCGTTGACAACGGATCGACCGAGGAGGACCTGCCCGCATTCAAGCAGACCGCGATCTACGGGATCGATGTCGTCGTGGTCGACCACCACCACCCCGATGCGGTCGTGGATCAGTATCTCTGCGAGCATGTGAACCCGTACCACGTCGGCGGCGACTTCGGGGTCACGGCAGGGATGATATGCGGTGAGCTTGCACGGATGATCAATCCGGAGATCACTGATGAGATAAAGCATCTTCCAGCGGTGGCAGCTCTTGGCGATCGGTCAGAAGCGCCAGAGGCGGGGAAGTATATCGATCTCGTCTCTGACCGGTACGAGACGGCAGATCTCCGGGATATTGCGCTCGCACTCGATTATGCGGCATTCTGGCTCAAGTTCCAGGACGGGCGCGGGCTTGTCAACGACATCTTAAACTTCGGAAAACTCGACCGCCACAGGGGGATTGTGAAACTGCTGTGCGAGCAGGCGAGAGGTGCGATTGAGGATCAGTTGACTGTGTGCATGCCGCACGTGCGCACGCAGAGACTGCCGAACGGGGCGTCCTTAAACGTGATCGATCTTGAGCACTTTGCGCACAAGTTCACGTTCCCGCCGCCCGGAAAGACGTCAGGCGAGATCCATGACCGGATCTGTCAGGGAAACGATGATCCTGTGGTGACTCTCGGATACGGTCCTGATTTCGCTGTGATCCGGTCGCGTGGCGTTCTCATGAACATCCCGCAGATGGTGCGGACCCTGCATGATGAACTCGAGGGCGCGGGCGTAAACGGCGGCGGGCATCTCGTTGTCGGGAGCATCAAGTTCGTGGAGGGGATGCGGACAGAGGTGCTGCAGCGGCTTGCTGAGATGATCGGGGGGCTTGAGGTTGCTTGAGCTTTCATGATCGTTCCGGAGGGGGAGCTGTTGGGCGGGCGGCTGCGGGGTTGAACGCGGAAGCGTTGCGCA
>JAUVWP010000099.1 GCA_030604085.1 Methanosarcinales archaeon
CTCCATCGTACCCTCTCTTAGCGTACACGCTGTAAGTTTCTTCATCAGTGGTTGAATCGCAACTCCGTGATTCTACGATCACATCATCCTTGTCATCGCCATCGAGATCGCAATATGGGTAAACCCACACATCCACATCTTCGCCTGTAACGCTCTGACTCCAGAACTGGTGTCCATCGTATCCTCGCTTGGCGCACACGCTGTAAGTTTCTTCATCCGTGGTTGAATCGTAACTCCGTGATTCTACGATCACATCATCCTTGTCATCGCCATCGAGATCGCCAACAGGATATACCTGAATGTCACCAATCCCACCCGCTTCATAAACGATGCTCTGACTCCACAGTTCAGCGCCATCACCATTCACCGCAGATACAGACTCGAACATATATGTGTAAGCAGTTGAATTATACGTTCCACTGAACACCAGTACATCAGCCCTGTCATCTCCGTTGAGGTCTCCTGCAGTGATTCCGTACGTAAATGAGCACTCAGATGAAGTCGCCTCTGACATCACAAGCGGTATATCGTTATCACTGACCCTCTGGTAAGCTATATCCTTACCAGCAAGCCTGTCATGAGCAAACCGATCTGGTGCATCCCTTCTTGACGTTGTTCGGTTCATCTGCGAATCGATAAACCAGTCAGGTATGTCGTCATCTCGATATTCTGGAAATCGCTCGAATCGTTCCAGATGTGTCAGATCCGTATCCTGATTGATTCGGTTAAATTGTCGACCATCCGACAAACCCATCCTTGCCATATAGTACCCGTCGTCATTCATAGGGGAGATGGTCAGTCTTGGTTCTGGCGCGTCTGGCGCGTTATCAGGGTCTGCCATAACGCCAAATGTCATTCCGATCAGCACTGTAGCAACGACCAACGTCACAATAGTGCTTCGTAGTTTGTTCTTATTCATGTTGTCAGCCTCCTTTGATTGCCAACGATGATGTTGGCACCATATACTTTCCGATCAGTATGAGTGGGCAGGAACATACAGTTCACCAACTATTGTCGCGAGCGTCTCACATGCCCCATCATTTGACCAATCGTGCACACTTGATACAACGATGAACAGTTTTGACAGTGCAAGTGTGTGCAATGCAAACACCACGCAAATCAGAATCTGTAAACATCAATTTTAATTCAAGTTACGCGTACATGGCGTAATAAGCAATGTTCAAATATATATACGTTGTGCGTCAAGGATTGTATAGACTCGCCATCGACGCGGATCGAAGACCGTGCCACAAATTACGACCATGAAAACCCACCTGATAGCCGGAACCTGTGAGATCGCAGACGTCAACGAATTCCTCCACACACTAAGAGGCATCGCATCCGAATACGGCATCACGGTTCAGGCGATCGATGCCAGCAAAACCGCGGGTAATGAACACATCCTCGCAGCAGCAGAGAAAGCGATTCGTGCGGTGCAGCGTCACGACAGCATCTCTGATGATCTCGGCATGGAGATACTACTCTACGCATCCGGGAACCGCCAGATCAAGAAGGCGCTATCGATGGGTGTTAGAACAGAGAGGAACGAGATCGTTCTCGTCGCAGTCGGGGACGAGATGCCGGATGGGGCGATAAGCGAACTTGAAAACTTAGTTGAAGTGGCGGATGTTGCCGGATACACGCGCGAGAAACGGGATGCGGTCACAACCTTTTTCGGCATCACCGAGACCGAGATTGCAGCGGTTGGCGAAGAGAAGATCCCGCAACTCGTGCTCGAGCGGGTGGCGCTCATGGGGCTCTGGAAATGACCTGATCGTTGGTGCAGCGTATAACGCTATGGTAGAGGGATATTGAGATCTTTTGTAATGGTCAGTTGGATGCACAACAGTAGCTACCACATTTTCTGATTTCAGGTATTACTTATTGCAAACAACTTTGCAATGCAAAGTCTTATATACTACAAACTCCTTTACGTTAATGTACGGAGGTGCATCATGACACAAGAAATCAATCTAAAAGAACTTGAGAAGAAGGCATACAGTGACTCCCAGCAGGACGGTTTGATGGAAGTCATGATGGGGCTGATCCTCATGACTTTCGGAGGGTTCTTCTATTCTACCGTCTTTGTGTTCTACATATTGTTAATAGTATTCTCCGGAAAGATTGTGGAGTTCGTCCGAAGACGGTACACATATCCCAGAATCGGGGTTGTCAAATTCCATCGGGAAAATCCAAAGGATGCCCTGACCGGCGTCTTTCTCTTCGAGTTTGCAGTTATTGTGATCATTTTCACTCTGATCTCTCTTTTTGGCAATGTAAAGGATTATTCCCAGTGGGTGAACTGGGCGCCATTGTTCTTCGGGATGATCATGGTTGGACCCTTCGCCCACGCAGCATCCAGATCCGGAAGCATCCGTTATACCGGGTATGCGATCCTGTCAGTGATTCTGGGGATATTCTTCTCTTTAGTAGAATTTGGATCCGGATGTACCGGGTTGATACTGTATCTGGTTCTCATAGGAGGATTTTTAGCCCTTAGCGGTCTGGTCATCTTCATCCGCTTCCTGCGCAAATATCCGCTTTTCGGAAACGGAGATGCATGATGGCAGCGAATGAAACCGGCAGCGAAGATCTCCACCCCATCGCTGGAATCGACCGACTGATCCACGAACCGGCAAGGCTCATGATCATGGCATACCTCTACGTTGTCGAGAGCGCAGACTTCCTCTTCCTGATGCGCCAGACCGGGCTTACGGCTGGCAATCTCTCCTCGCATACGAGCAAGCTTGAGGCTGCCGGGTACATCGAGGTCGTGAAGGAGTTTGTGGACAGAAAGCCGCGTACGATGCTCCGGCTGACTGATGCGGGCAGGGATGCATTTCAGGAGTATCGGGCGGGGATGATGCAGGTGCTTTTGTGATGTGACGGCTTGAGCCAGCAGCCACCCTTCGTCATATTTGCAATTCTGTCGTGAAGTTCTGAATTATATAACCTGACACTTCGATGTATAAAAATATTTAAGTACTAATACCTTGCAAGCAGTATTAGACCGGTCAACCAAAAGACCCGTCCGAACAAGAGGGGGTAACACCGCACAGACGACCACAGCGAGCCGCTGCATGATGAAAATCCAAAGCCGCGGAGAATCGCGAACGTCAGTAAGAGTTGCCACATCCGCGGATTGGAAGTGCCGACACACTAAGGCATCGATCACTACACCGAGGGGATTCGTATTCCAAGAAGGGATGCAACCACACTTTCCGACTTTCGGGTATCAATTCCTGACGAAACAAAAGTTCGACATTTAAGGAGGAACGAAAGATGAAAAAGCTACTAATATCAGTTCTGATAATCGCTGCGTTGCTGGCGTCCGCTTGCATCAGCGACGAAAGCGCTCCAGCAGAAGAACCGACCGAGAATACAAGTCAGCCGGACACCACCCCACTCATCCCGCGTGAGGTCTTCTTCGGCAATCCTGACAAGATCACAGTCCGTCTAAGTCCGGACGGAACCCGGATCAGCTACCTTGCCTCGGTAGATGGTGTTTTGAACGTATGGGTGGGTCCCGCTGATGACCCAGGCGCAGCCAAGCCGGTCACAGACGACACCGACCGTGGCATACGCATCTACTTCTGGGCTTACACAAGCGAGCACATCCTGTATCTCCAGGACCAGGCTGGTGATGAGAACTGGCGGGTCTACAGCGTGAATCTGGAGACCGGCGAGATCACTGACTTAACCCCGCTTGAGGGCGTGCAAGCTCGCATCCAGGCGGTCAGCCAGAAGTTCCCTGAAGAGATATTAATCGCGCTCAACGATCGCAATCCTGAGCTTCACGACATCTACCGCCTCAACATCACAACGGGTGAGAATAGTCTTGTCATGGAGAACGAGGGTTTTGTGGGATTCACAACCGACGATGCGTATAACGTCCGCTTTGCGATGCGACTCACGCCTGACGGCGGAAGCGAGATATTCCAGGCAACCGAGGAGGGGGGCTGGGAGCTGTTCATGGAGATCGCAATGGAGGATTTGCTCACAACGGGTATCGTCGGGTTTGATGAGTCCGGCACGATTCTGTACTTGATCGATAGCCGCGACCGCAACACTGCTGCATTCTTCGCGCTGGACCTTGGAACAGGTGAGCAGACCTTAATCGCTGAGGACCCGCGTGCGGATACCAGTGATCTCCTGATCCATCCGACTGAAAAGATTGTCCAGGCGGTTGCTTTCACCTACGAGCGCAAGCACTGGCAGATCATTGACGAGTTCATCGCTGGTGATTTCGCCTACCTGAAAACGGTTGCTGACGGCGATGTCGAGGTTGTGAGCCGAACACTGGATGATAACTACTGGATGGTCTTTTACATGGTGGATGATGGTCCGGTGCAGTATTATCGCTATGATCGTGAAGAAAAGAGGGCAGAGTTCCTGTTCACGCATCGTACGGAACTGGAAGGTTTGTCTCTCGCAAAGATGCATCCTGTGGTCATCGAGTCACGTGATGGGCTGGATCTGGTCAGTTACTACACGCTGCCGATTGGAAGCGACAGTGATTCCGATGGACGTCCGGATGAGCCATTGCCGCTGGTGTTGTTTATCCACGGTGGACCATGGGCACGCGACAACTGGGGCTACAACTCCGCGCATCAATGGCTTGCAAACCGTGGTTATGCTGTTTTGAGCGTAAACTTCCGCAGTTCCACCGGATTCGGCAAAGAATTCACCAACGCGGGCAATCTGGAGTGGGACGGCAAGATGCACGATGATCTAATCGACGCTGTCAATTGGACGGTTCGGACAGGTATCGCGGACCCGGATCGTGTGGCGATCATGGGCGGAAGCTATGGCGGATACGCAACGCTCTGGGGCATGACGAATACATCAGATACGTTTGCCTGCGGCGTAGACATCGTGGGTCCGTCTAACCTGACAACACTCTTCGAAACAATCCCGCCGTACTGGCAGCCGGAAATCGAGCTCATTGCAACACGCATGGGCGACGCCAGAACAGAAGAGGGCAGAGCGTTTCTAACGAAGCGTTCGCCGCTGACCTACGTGGACCGGATCGAAAAGCCACTCCTGATCGGACAGGGCGCAAATGACCCGCGTGTCAAGCAGGCAGAGTCCGACCAGATCGTCCAGGCGATGCAGGATGCGGACATCCCGGTGACGTATCTGCTCTACACGGACGAAGGACACGGCTTTGCCAGACCTGAGAATAGACTCTCGTTTTACGCCGTGACCGATGCGTTCCTCGCCGAGCATCTGGGCGGGCGGCACGAACCCATCGGTGATGATTTCGAGGGATCGAGCATCATCGTCGAGTGTGGCGCTGAAGAGGTGCCTGAGCTCGCGGAGGCGATAGCTGATTAGCTGCCAATGAATCGATTACCGCTGGCTGCCCCGGGTGCTGTATGTCCTGCCCGGGTGGCTGGCGGATTTTTGGCGGCAGGGAGTGTCGGGAGGGGATGTTGCAGGTGCTTTTGGTGAGGTGACTGACAACTGATAAATCGATCAATTCAAACAATGATATGCGGTGAGAACGGAAATGGATGGACAGATATTTCTCGGATGGCTAAAAATCAACATCTCATTCTTCATTGCAGCCTTTATCGTATCTCTGCTTTTAGCGTTCTTATTCCCAGATACGATGTTAGGGTTTGTAAGAGGTTGGGGGGAGTACAGCAGAACCGCTGGACCAATTGTACTGGAACAGACATCAAAAGGAGATCTTTTTGTTAATATCTTAGCCAAAAATAGTTTTAATACGATTCTCTACTTCATCGCATCGCTGTTTTTCTTAGCGCCTCTGATAGCGGCAATGATCGGGATTTTTTATTCTCTTGGTCTCATGAGTGCTGCCGACCACTTCATGAAAGGCGAGATCTGGTATCCTTTATGGTCCTCACCGGTCTTGATCTCCATAGAGGTTTCGTTTATTCTCCTGACGATAACCTTTGCATCGGCGTTGGGCGCAGAAATTTTTGGTGTAAAACCAGAAAGAGGGGAAATTATGGATTTCTGGCGGGAGAACTGGAAGAGACTCTCTCCTGAGCAGAAAAGAGATTGGAGAGTTGTACTTAAAGAAAATAAGAAAGAAATTATTTTATTTACCGTAATAATTTTTGCACTGATCTTGTTTGGAGCATGGTTTGAGACATCGATATGAGGAATGGAAAATGACTGACACGAACACCTACATACAGAAATTGGCGGTGACAAACCCCCTGCCAGAGCCCGTCATGCGCCGTGCGATCCATGCGCTCAATCTCCCGCCGGGAAGCCATGGGCTTGACGTGGGCTGCGGGATCGGCTTGCAAGCCATCATGTTTGCAGAGGCAGTGGGACCTGCCGGGCACGTCACAGGCATCGATCTGTCCCCGGAGTTTCTGGATTGTGCGAGAAGCATTGCAGAGAAGGCAGGCATCTCTGAGCAGGTCTCTTTTCGGGAAGGAGACATGAACAACCCCCCATTCGACGACGACACCTTCGACTGGGTGTGGAGTGCGAACTGCGCAGGATACGCGCCCGGAGAGCCCCTGTCGCTCTTAAAGAAGCTTGCGCGGGTCGTGAAGCCCGGCGGAAGTGTGATCATCCTCGCATGGTCGTCTCAACAACTGCTCCCGGGCTATCCTGTGCTCGAGGCACATCTGAATGCGACATCCTCCGGGATCGCTCCTTTCGTGGAGGGGACGGCTCCTGAGCTGCATTTCTCGCGCATGATGGGGTGGTTCCGTCGTGCGGGCATGGAAAAGGTTACGGTCCGGACATTTGCAGGCGATGTCTGCGCCCCGCTATCTGATGAGATCCGGAGCGCATTTACCGCGCTTATTGAGATGCGGTGGGTGGATGTGGGGGCTGAGTTGTCAGAAGAGGATTGGGCGGAGTATCAGCGGCTGTGTTTGGCTGAGTCGCCGGAGTTTATTCTGGATCTTCCGGATTACTACGCGTTCTTTACGTATTCGATGTTTCGGGAACGGGTCGTCGGGTGAACGC
>JAUVWP010000108.1 GCA_030604085.1 Methanosarcinales archaeon
CATGCTGATATATCGCTTGCGCGACCAACTCGGGGAATCAGGCGCGCTATTCGCAGCAGCAATGATCGCAATCTCACCATCGTTCCTGTACTATTCGAGATTCTTCAGAAATGACATCTATATCACATTCTTTTCACTGCTGTTCGTCGTATCTGCCGTAAAATATCTAAAGCATGGACGCTACCGCCAGAGACTGATCTATGTGTGCACAGGAGCCATTGCAGGTGCGCTTGCGCTCTGCGCCAAGGAGAACGCATACATCATCGCAGGAATTTTCGCACTCTTCGTGCTTGGATACCTTATAGCCAAAAAAGAGATAAACACCACAAGAGCGGTTGATGCGCTCTTGTTTGCGCTGATCTCCTTTATCATCTTTGCGCTATTTTATACAAACTTCTTGACAAACCCGGATGCGCTAATATCGGTGATACCGGACGCGATAAACCACTGGGCAGAGATGCACAGAATCGAGCGCATCGGTGGGCACTGGTCGTTCTATCTCCCGATTCTTGTCAGGTACGAACTTCCGATCACCTTGCTTGCGATTGCCGGCGGGATATATTATGTAAAAAAGAGAAATATATTTATGATATTCCTGCTCTACTGGGGCGTAACCTCGCTCCTCGTGTACTCATACCTACAGGAGAAGGTGCCGTGGCTCGTGCTCCACATCCTGCTCCCGTTCGCCCTGATCGCAGGCGCATATCTTGGCGAGTTGCTGCCGTCCCTCAGCAAGAGACCACGAGCGATCGAAGCAGCAGTGATGATAATCCTCGTGCTCTCTGCGGGGTTGTTTATTCATCAAAGCATATTTATAAATTATTACGAAAACACGGATTCCGACGAGATCACGATTCGCGGCATACCGGTACACGGGCTTATCTATGTGCAGACCACATCAGATGTGCTTGATACGGTCGGCTTCATCGAAGAGCGTGTCCGCGACGATCCGAACACAAGTATAACGATCGCTGCTCCAGAGAACGATTACTGGCCCCTGCCATGGTACATGCGGAATTACAAGGGCTGCGGCTACCTTAATTCAGTTCCCACACATTCTGATTCCGATATCGTCATCGTTCCTGCGGATGAGGCGCACAATATAACGCTTGACGGGAGATACTCGGAAAAGGTCTTCACGCTGCGCCCGGGATACGATATGGCGATGTATTATTACAACCCCGAATAGATCGACTTCATGGTAGTATGCCAGATAAGCGCACCCATAAACGCGTCCCTCATCTTCCTCTTCGAGTATTCGTCCTCGATCCATTCGACACCCTCGAAAGCGACGCTCCGAAGCACCAGACCATAAGCGGGCGCGGGCTTAATCCCCTGATGAATGGGGTGACGCTTCGGGTCGAGCAATTCCCTGATCCAGCCGGAGTCCTGCGACCCCGCTCCGATCTGTTCTAATGCGGCAGCGATCCTGCGCACTATATTCCAGAGAAAATTCAGCGCCGAGACATCGATGATGATAAAGCCGCCTCTTTCGTGGATCTCGATCCTATCGATGGTCCTGACCGCGCCTTCTGTCTTCCTCGCGAAGTTTGAAAAATCGTGCGTTCCTGTGAAAAGCCGGCTCGATTCCCTCATAGCAGGAACATCGTACCCTCGATCGTACAGATAATACCTGTAATCGCGGCGTACAGCACCCCTGCGGGCATCGAAACCACAAGGCACCTCTGCATGAGCCCACACCCAGATATCGTCCGGGAGATCGTGGTTGATGATTCTCGGAAGCAAGTCGCCAAACCCTGTGCTGGTATCGAACGCAATTACCTGCCCGGATGCGTGCACTCCCCGATCAGTCCTTGCCGCCATCGAATACCGTGCTTCTTTGATATCGTCCACAATGTTATTCTTCTCAAGCGATGCGAAGATCTCCGACTCGATGGCGTGCGCGTTTTGCTGGATCTGGAACCCATGGTACCGATCTCCGATGTATGCCAGTTTGAGTGCGATTCTGGTTTTGTTAGTCATTCTTATTCCATTGCCTTATTCCAAGGGGAGTCTGGTTGTATGGAATAATGGTCGTTTGAGATTGTCATGGTTTATGGTATGGTGCGTGGGGGGGTGTGGCTGATGTTCCGGCAGGAACCTGGGGTTGGTGTCAGGCACCACGTAATTTCCGATCGATATATCCCGATCAACTATTTCCATTTGACTTATCACATTTAAGCCCGAAATGTATTTATACCGGTTTCGTAAACGCTATATTACGCTCATAATCCGCGATGGTGGTACACAACCATAACCGAGGGACTCATAATGAAAAGAACAGCAATATTCATGGTTGCAATTCTGTTTTGCAGCGCAATCGCACTTGGATGCATCGAAGAGGCGCAGGAACCTGCTACAACGGCTGATGAAACTTCAGGGGAACTTACGCACCCGGCGACAGAAGAACCGCATTCACTCCTTGTTTATTGCGGTGCAGGGATGAGAAAGCCGATGGATGAGCTCGGATCGCTCTTTGAAGTGGAATATGGCATACCGATAAACTACAACTACGCTGGCTCAAATACACTCCTTTCCCAGATGGAACTCACACAGATGGGGGACGTCTACATGCCCGGAGCAACATATTACTTCGATATTGCAAAGGAGAAAGGGATCACCGATTATGAGCAGCGTGTCGCATACCATGTGCCCGTAATAGCGGTACCAGCAGGAAATCCTGCGGGCATAACGTCTCTTGCCGATCTTGCAAAGCCCGGAGTTACGGTTATACTCGGGGACTCGAAGGCAGCAGCGATCGGAAAACTGGCGGATAAGATACTCGAGGAGAACGGGATATACGATACTGTTGCGAACAATATCATCGCCCGCGGCGCGACCGTGAACGAACTCGTGGTTTATACGTCCATGGAACAGGCGGACGCATCGATAATCTGGGAGGATCTGGTCGTGAACAGTGAAAAGATGGAGATCGTAGAGATACCCCGCGAACAGAACATCGTAAAGATCATCCCGATCGGAACGCTCGCGTTTTCCGAACATAGGGACACCGCAAGGAAGTTTGTGGATTTTGTTGCGTCCCCGGAAGGAAAAGCGATCTTTGAGAAACACGGTTTCACGGCATATCCGGATGAAAAATACGAGGGCGAGCAACCATGACCAGTATAACACACACTCCGATCGGGGTCATACATTCACCATTCACTGATCCGGATGATACGCCGATTCAGAGCATCTTCGCAGACGGGGCAAGAGGCGAAGTGGAGGTATTCCCGGAATACGCGGCAGGGCTTAAGGACATCGAGGGGTTCTCCCATCTGATACTTATCTACCATTTCCATCTTGCGGAAGGTTATTCGTTGATATCAAAACCATTTATAGGGGATAAAGAGAAAGGAATCTTCTCGATAAGGCATCCGAGACGACCGAATCCGATCGGAATCTCTATTGTTAGACTGGATGCAGTCAGGGGGAATGTACTTAAGATTAGCGAGGTTGACATCCTCGATGGGACTCCGCTTCTGGATATCAAGCCATTCGTACACCAGTTCGATCAAAGAGACGATATACAGAGCGGGTGGGTGGATGATCAGCATATCGATGAGGTTAAGGAAAAGACCCCGCGAGCACTAAAAGGATCTTTGAGTAAATGTTGAACTCGAAGTTCGGGATTCTCATCGTCTCGATTGCACTGCTCCTGACTATCTTTATCCTATCGCTGATCGCATGTATTCTTACGCATACGAGCCCGCATATCCTGCTTACGAGTATCGCATCCCAGGAGATTGGGTTTGCGATAAAATTGAGTTTGCTCACATCCGCAATATCCACCTTGATGTGTATAGCGGTCTCGATACCGGCATCATACTCGCTTGCACGCTACAATTTTTTCGGGAAGACGCTTCTAAGTACTATACTGGATCTGCCGCTTGCACTACCACCTCTCGTGGCAGGGGTTGGGCTTCTGCTCCTCTTTGGCACGACCTCATTCGGAGCATGGCTTTCGGATTTCGGACTGAAATTCGTATTCACGCCGCTCGGGATCATCATCGCACAATTTGCTGTTAATATATCGTTTATGCTGCGGATTATGCGTTCAACGTTTGAAGGGATCAGTCCGAGGTATGAAAACGTTGCTCAGACGCTTGGCTGCACTCCGATGCAGGCGTTCCTACAGACAACGCTTCCAATGTCAAAGAACGGGCTTATGGCTGGAGGGATCATAACATGGTCGAAAGGGATCGGGGAGTTTGGGGCAGCCCTGATGGTCGCTGGTGCAACACGGATGAAGACCGAGACCCTGCCGATATCGCTGTATCTGAATATGTCCTGCGGCGATCTCGATCTTGCAATGGCTGCTGCAGTCATTTTGATCATCATATCGTTTGTATCCTTATATATCTTTGAACGGCGTGGTGGTGTTGCTCGTCTGTATTAGGTCATACAAATGATACGAATTGAGCATGTATCCAAGGATCTTGGCGAATTCAAGCTGGATGACGCGACCCTGCACATCGATGAAGGAGAATACTTCATCATACTCGGTCCGACCGGTGCAGGAAAGACGATCCTCATCGAGACGATTGCAGGCATCTACCGCCCGGATAGCGGCGAAGTGTTTCTAAACGGAGCTGATGTAACGAACATTCTGCCGAAGGACCGGCAGATCAGTATGGTCTACCAGGATTATATGCTCTTTCCGCATCTGACTGTGGCAAGAAACATTGGATTTGGGCTGCGTCAGAAAAAAGTTGGCAGAAGTGAGACCAGAGCAAAAGTGGATGAAATTGCAGATCTTCTTGGAGTCTCGCATCTACTCCGCAGGTATCCGGGTACGCTTAGCGGAGGCGAGAAGCAGAGAATCGCAATCGCTCGAGCGGTTGTGACGGAGCCTGCGGTGCTGCTGTTAGATGAGCCGCTCTCCGCGCTGGATTCTCGCACAACCGAGCGGCTCAGGGCGGAACTGGCGCGGATACACAAACTCACAGGAACCACAACGATCCATGTGACGCACAGCTTCGAAGAGGCGTTCGCTCTTGGTGACCGGATCGCTGTGATGTGCGGTGGACGGATCATCCAGGTGGGTACGCCTGATGAGGTCTTCAGAAGACCTAATTCCAAATTCATCGCAGACTTTGTGGGTGTTGAGAATTTATTCCGCGGAAGATCGGTCGTTCATGACGACATCTCAGAGGTTCGCATCGATGGGATCTCGGTGGTCTCCAGCACAGTTGCATCCGGAGATATCTCGGTCTCGATCAGACCCGAAGACATACTGATCTCGAAAAGAGAGATCGAAACGAGTGCGAGAAACTCATTTTCCGGAGAGATCACAGAGGTTAAGGATATGGGCGGGATCGTCAGGGCTGTAGTCGATGTGGGCGTCCCCTTTGTGGTTGCGCTGACAAAGCGGTCGTACGAAGACATGGAACTTGCACCCGGCACCCCGGTATGCATCGTCTTCAAAGCGTCTGCAACACATCTTTTTTAGCATGACGATCTCTGAAGACTTTTGTAACTACCCGAGGTATGTTACTCGACATCTATATAGAGTTGTTGTGACATTGACGCTACCACAGAAAGAACAACTCCCCCCGCTCCGGATGATTATGTTATCCCGTGATGGCTCGCGAGTGCCCGCAGATGAACAAGGTTTATGAACATCCAGAAGAATGGACAATAAACATCCGGTAATCATGACGCTTAGAACCCCAATCGTGTGCGTGCTCGGGCATATGGATCACGGGAAGACCACGTTGCTCGACAGAATCAGAGGCAGCACGATCGTAGATATGGAATCCGGTGCGATCACCCAGCACATCGGTGCGACCGAGGTGCCGATCGATGCGATAGCAAGCGCATGTGGGCCGCTCTTTTCAGGAAATTTCATCGTTCCGGGATTGCTTTTTATCGACACTCCCGGGCACCATGCGTTCACAACGCTTCGGAGCCGCGGTGGCGCGCTTGCGGATCTTGCAGTCCTGATCGTCGATATCGGCGAAGGATTCCTGCCGCAGACCATCGAATCCTTAAACATACTGAAGCGATTCAAGACCCCTTTCGTGGTCGTAGCGAACAAGATCGACCGCATACATGGCTGGCAGACCCACGAGGGCATGCCGTTTATTCAAGGGTACAAGAA
>JAUVWP010000133.1 GCA_030604085.1 Methanosarcinales archaeon
CTGTAATCGTCGAACTTAAGGCTGTGAACCAGATAACACCTGTTCACGAAGCGGGGGCTGCTTTCCTACCTCAAACTAAGTGGAAAACGCCTTGGACTGCTAATTAATTTCAATGTGGTGCTCCTTAAGGATGGAATAATATGCAGGATCAATTAAAACCTCTCTCTGTGTACTCTGTGCCCTCTGTGGTTGAATTATCCTGACTTTGTCGGACTGGCTCTTTGTCTGGAAATTAAATCGTTGAGACACTAGTGAACCCGAAGCAAACGCAAACACGCTGCCAGGGTTGATGCATACCTTCATTTCCTCACAATTATTGATTGCATAAAATATGGAAATCTTCTCTTGATTTCATATCGGTTTATGCCCAATCTCTGAAAGATGGATTTGATCTCATCTGGCATATACGCAGCCCTGATTGAATCGATGAATCCGCTACCGCGGAATGGTAAATAATATAACCACCAGACTCTTCTCAGATCGTGTATGAATAATACCCCTCCAGCCCCAACAACCTTCAAAAGATTGCCGATGACTTTTTCCGGGTCTTTCCAGTGATGCATCGCAAGAATGGAATAAACCAGGTCGAATTCACCAAGTTCTTCCATCAACTCTTCGTCTGTGGCATCCAAAGTGACGAAACGTATCCTACCTCCGAGTTTTCTCTCTTCGATATATTCTCGAGCAACAGTAACCATATCAGACGAGATCTCAACCGCAGTGATGTGCACATCAGGATCGTCTTCAGCAATCATTGCAGCCAGGATACCAGTTCCTGCACCAACCTCAAGATAGTTTCCTCCCCCCACACTAAGAGATTTGATGTGCTTCAGGAAGCTGCCATACATCACCTTTGCAGATTTTTTAGCCATTTCTGCATATTGTCGTACGTTCTCTATACCCGAGATCGCTTCTTCGTGGGATTCTATTCTTTTTGGCATCTTTCTTCCTCCTGTTTTGAATGGATCCGCCCACTACAATGGGCATTTATGTTCTGACTTCTGCCATATATCAAACAACGGTTCTACGGGTCACATACGCGCAAGCAAGATCGTCGGCACCTTCATGCAGACCACGCACCATGAATTTGAACTCTTTCAACCTGTCAAATTTAGAGCCCTGCAGAAGCTCTTCGATGTACCCGTCGCTATGCATGAAGACTGGCACGCCCCAATCGCTTACGATCTCAGAATAGCCCTGTGGACCCTGATTGACAACCGCATCTCCCTTTTCCGGGGTTTGCACTAAGATGTTGAAAGCGAAGACCCCTCCTGGTTTGATAACCCGGAAAACCTCTTTAAAGATCGACTCCAGATCACCAATGAGATGGAAAACGCCGCAGCAGATCATATCGTCGAAGGAGCCGTCAGAATATGGAAGCGGCATACCTCGCAGATCAAACTTCCTCAAATCCTCTGCAAAATCCTTTGATCTGCAGATCTCAAGCATCTCTGCAGAGCCGTCGATTCCGAACACCTCCAGACCCACTCTGGCAAACAGCATGGAACCAAGCCCGGTACCTATTCCGATATCAAGCAGGCGCTCATGGGGGCTTACATACTCAAAGCAGAGACCGAAGAGCACTTCGGGACCGAACCACCCGGTTTCGCGGGCTTCCCGGTCGTATTCGGATGCGCGTTCGTCGTGTACGCGGATGCTGTCTTTGCTTATGTCCTTTCCTGAGATGTGGATCTCGCCTCCGGTCAGGCGGTCGAGGCAGCCTATTGAGTTCATGAGCGCGCTCTTGCCTGATCCGGATGGTCCCATAATCGCAAGGAACTCGCCGCGCCTGATAGCGAGGTCGATTCCGCGAAGTATCGGAACCTCCATCTTTCCGATGTAGTAGCTCTTCCTGACGCTATTGATCTCGACTGCCATGGGGTCGTCCGGTCGTGGTTCGGTGTGGGCGGGATTGGTCATCTTGCGTACCTCCGTCTATTCGACTTGTCGATTAATCGACTTATCTGATTATGTGTGTCTGAGTAATAGTACTTAAACCTCTCTATTAATCGGAAAATTCTGTGATGAAACATAAGACATTACAATACAACAGAATCATGTGACTGGCACAACGTCGCATTGCTGTACCGGATGCAGGAATTATAGGAGATCGGAAAATATAACAAAGTCAATATAATAGCGTTACAGTACCTCTCCCTTCCTGAGCGACTCGATCTCCTCTTCTGCGCGTATCCGCAGGAGAAACGTGCCGTAACACGGCTTGGTATACGGAAAGATCACATCATCGCCGTCAACCCCGATCGATATTGGTGGAACTCCGATCAGGTAGACATCAAACATCTTGTAACCGGGCTTGACCTGGTAAACTTCCTTAAAATTGTTCTCAACGTATTCCCTGCACTCCTTAAATGACGTATTCTTAAGGAGGACCTCATATTTCATCTGTTCTATGCATCCCATGCCATCACCTGATCTATGCGCTTCTTCAGTGGAACCGGGTTGTGACCGGTTTTGTAAACGATTTTCTCGCATTCAAAATCGATCATCGACGCAAGCGCATCCGCATCGCTTCCAAAGACGATCGCAAATAGTTTTGCGTCCGATATGCTGCTTAATGTGGAGAGGTATGATATTCCGGCATCGTTACGCACAAATACGAAGCAGAGATCGAAGTCCACCTTCTTTTCAGCGAGATTTTCTATGCAAGAGTCCAGATCGACTGTTTTTCTAACGTAATTCCCTTCCGGATCGGAGACCTTCAGAAGAGCGATAGCAGCCTTTGTCCCCGCGACTGTCACGTCGATACTCCCTCTCTTGAGTCCGTTTGCAAGATAGAGTGCAATTGCAGTCTGGACTGGAGATTCCGGACATCCCAGCAGGAAGAGTGCGTTACTCATATCTATTCACCCCCGCGTCTTTGCAATCGGCGCATCCCGGATCTCGCTCGACCGGTATCTCGCTCATCGTTGTATCTGCTCCGTTCCAGAAGAGGAGTCTATTCACTGCGAGTGTTCCAGTACGCGAGATATATTTCAGAACCTCGGTCATCTGGATGCTTGCCACAACGCCGCATGTCGCGCCGATGATTGGGAAAACTCCTTCCGGCGGATCGTTTGGGAATATGCACCTCAAACATGCCGTCTCTCCCGGGATCACGGTTGTTACCTGCCCGACAAATCCGTGAACCGCCCCATGAAAGAGCGGGATGTTCCTTGCTATCGCCGCCTTATTGAGCAGGTATCTTGCACGAAAGTTGTCCATTGCATCAACGATCAGGTCAGAGCCGCCAACGAGTTCGGAGGCGTTGTCTTCATCGATCTTCTCTGATATGACATCTATTTCGACATCAGGATTGATTTTTGCCAGTTTCTCTCTGGCAGAATCGATCTTCATCCGCGCAACATCGCCATCCCAGTGGAGTATCTGCCGGTTCAGATTACTCTGATCGACGGTATCAAAGTCCGCGATTGTGATCCTGCCGATGCCTGCTGCCGCAAGATAAATTGCCGATGGAGAGCCAAGCCCGCCGGCACCCGCAATAAAGACGCTTGCATCCCTGATCCGCTCCTGCCCGTCCTCTCCAAGTAGCAGTATCTGCCTGTCGTATCTCTCTCTTCTCTCTCTTGTCAGCATAGTCCTCACAATCCTTAATGCAGTATGATCCGGTCGGGATGGGCATAAACCGTGAACCTGTTCCCCCTTGCAAAGCATATCAACGTCACTCCTGCCAGATCCGCAGTGCGAATTCCTTTATCGGTCGGGGCAGATCTCGATATCACGATCGGGATGCCGGCATTGGCGGCTTTCGATACCATCACTGCCGGTTGTCTGCCGCTGCACCCGAGAACGCACGTTGATAGATCGATATTATTAAGAATAGCGTATCCGACGACTTTATCAACCGTATTATGCCTTCCTATGTCCTCACTCTTTGCAATCAGTCTTCCGTCAGAGAAGAGAACAGAACAGTGCGCTCCTCCGGTTCTTTCCCAGATTTCAGAGATGATCGAATCCATGACTTCAGAAATATGCTCTTTTTCGATTGTAACAAAAGATTCGGTCGCGTACTTCTCGTCTGA
>JAUVWP010000037.1 GCA_030604085.1 Methanosarcinales archaeon
ACAGAAGCACTACACGATCACAGCGATGCTTGGCGGGACGATGGGGCGCACCGCTGTCCTTGACGCAAGTTTAGAGGACGAAATCGACATCAGCACGAGAATGGCTCTTTCCGAGACGATCGATCTTTTGTCGTGGACAGACGCGGTCATACTGCTGAGTCGCGGGAAATCCATCGATAGCGGGATTGCGTTTGGGAGGATCGCTGTATCGCGCGCAAAAAAGATTCCGGTAATCCAGATCGAATGCCGGTTAAGAAACAGCTTGGTTATCCCGTGGAATGGCGCGACAGAGTGGGCGGAAGCGATCGCCGAGATCATGGGTCTTCCGATCCGGATGCCGCCGCCAGCACAGAATGTCCAGCTGGTGCGCACCGATGATGGGCTGATGCACCGGCGCATCCACAATGCCGTGCCCGGCGAGAACATCCGGATAAACGGGATCGTTGTCGGAACCGCTGTATCGAGAGATGTCGAGATCGTTGTAGATGATTTCCGGGTTGTTGCCATCACAGGCACAAGGATAAAGGAGCACGGCATCGAAAAACTTGGAAGAGTCGATCTTAAAAGCGCGCTTGTGAGAACCGGCTCGATCAGGCGGACGAAACACGAGGTGAGGGTCGGCAGGGTGGACGCAAAAGAGAAGAGTGGCGATCTGCGGGTTGTGCTGATCGATCACGATGCCGAATCTACATTCGAACTGTCTGAAGGTGCGGATCTTGCGGTCACTGTTGGGGATGATACGACCGCCATTGCTGGCGACATCCTCTACCGGCTCGGCATCCCCGTAATCGGCATCACAGACATGGATCTCGACGATGTACTCTCAGATACAAACATCCTTCCCGGGTCTGCCGTATTAAGGGTCAAACCCGGGTACGACGATGTCGTCGGGGATCTGGTGCGGGACCGGCTATTTGGCGGCACCGGACAGAAGATGGTGGCGCAGTCGGTTGAATCTGTGCGGGCGCAGGTGGTTGGGATCGCGGGAGCGCTACTGGTCGAGGTTGTTGAGTATTGATTCGATCAGGAATCGAGGATGTTGCGTCGTGGGGGATGGAAAAGGTTTTATACACAAGATCATTTTGGATTTGGATATTGAGCCGCGGGGGCTTATTGAATGCAATGTAAAGGCGGAGGTACTATACAATGCTTGAACTAAAAATGGAGTACGTGGTGACTGATGATAACAGGAAGAGGGCAGTTTTGATAGACATAGAAACATTTGAAAAGGTGGAGGAAATCCTTGAAAGCTTTGGTCTTGGCAGGTATATGGAGGAAGTTGAGGACGAAGCGGTTTTATCGCTAGATAGTGCAAAAAGGTACTATGATGCTTTAGAAAAGGATTGATATGATAATCTGCTCTTATAAAAAGACGTTCTTGAAGGATTTGGCAAATTTGCCGTTAGTTTATCGGAAACGGATCTAGAAATTAGTATTTGAGGGGATTCGCTTTTTTTTGTTAAATATAATGTGTCCGATCATGTTTCACCCCGCCATCATTTTTTCATCTAACATTTTTATCCAATCCGTCTCTTCAATTTAGAATATAAATTTTCCCTTTCCCCGATCAAAAGCACAATGACAATATTCTCATATTCATAAATCTCATAAATAATTCTGTATTCGACAGTTCCCGACTTGAAATGGTACGATTTCAAGCCTTTGAACATGTGCGAGAGATTTTCTGCTGTGGATGGATTCTCCTTGATGTTTCTGAAGTGTTTATCCTTGATTTCTCTTGCAACAGATTTTCCAATCTTTTTAAGATCTTTTTTCACAGCGGGATGAAATTTCAGTTCAAACATGACTGCCCTTGAAAATATCATCCTCTGAAAGTAATCTGCCTTCCATTAAAAATTTTTTCGATTCTTCCCTCCGAACCAATATTTCTTCGGTCAATTCGGAATCTAATAGCAAAAGAAGCGTATCCAATTCGCCTTCGGTCAGATTCCGTACTCCTCTATAGATTTCTATTGGCATCAAGCGATCTACGACCCCTATTCCTATCCTCCGATCTTTCGCTGTAGCTTCCATTGTCAAACACCTAATTCTACTTCAAAACCCACGCATTTAAAAGTTTGTGTTCCCACGATGAGTCTTTTCAATTTCTTTTGGTCGGTTGAAAAACATGACGCCAATCCGGCAAACACTGGTACGATTTGGACTTCTGGAATCGGTGAGATCAGTGTTGATGGCTTCGCCACCGCCGCCGGATCACACATAAGTGTCGAGGATGACCCATTCGGCGCCGTCAGCGAACCTTGCTGCCACAATGACGTGATCTCTGTCACCGGTGATCGTGAGATTGCCGCCATTGAGGTTCGCGATCCCGTTATTCGCGGTCGTGTTGCTGTTATTTGAAATTGTGAGCGTATACCCGGGTCTACATCTGCTATCGCTGACGCATTGCCGGAATCAGCATCATCATCGACATGCAGTCCATTCACCATCACAGTGATCGACTCGACAGAATTGTGATCCGGTCCGCCGTAGTATGTGACATCGATCGTGTCCTGTGACGGCTGGGATGCTGTCGCTGCCACAACGTAGGTCCTCTTTATACTGCTCCCCATCCCGAAGAGGGATGATCCGAAGACTGCCGCCAGTATCACAGCGATCGCAACCATCAGTATGACACCGATGACAGGTGATACTGCATCTTCCCCATTTCCGAAGTTTCTCTTCATCGTACTAACACTCCGTTATCTGTTTCTTTCTTTTATTATATATATATATATATATCACTTTCGAGCCGCTGGCAATAAAATCGATGAAGCAAAAAAAGAAAAGCAGAGCGGGCTTAACTTGCACGCTTCGGGTTGTCGTCCGGCGGGCGGTCGCCTTTCGTGCCGCCGCTTGCCGCCCCGCCCGCGGGCTGGTGGATTATGATAGTTGCTCTTCTGCGGGAGGTCATTGATTCAACACCAATGTTAATTGGACAGTCCCGTTGCCTCAATAAACTTTTATATATCGTTGTCATAGAACCATAACTAATGAATACGATTGTACTGGATTCTGATGCTTTAATCAAACTGACCAAAGCAGGTTGCCTCGGAAAAATTCTCGGTACAATCGATTGTTTCATCTCCAGAGAGGTTTATGAAGAAACCGTGATCAGTGGGATGAAGAGATTTTACGAGGATGCTTTTCAAATAGATAGATTGGTCAGGGATGGTAAATTAAAAATCGAAGAGACGAAAAACAATGAAATGGCACAGAACATTCTGGAGGGAAGTAAACTCGGTAAAGGCGAGAACTCTGCCTTGCATCTCTTTTTTAACATGAATGCATCAGCAATAATCAGCGATGACAGGGCATTTTTAAATATACTCCACCAGAACAACATACCTTTCATTATCCCGACAGACCTGACAGTGCGATTATATGAACTGAAAATAATAACGATGGAGGAATTTATGAAAGCATTGGATATGATTAAGCCTTATGTGAGCAAACATAATTACGATAGAGCAAAGAACAGTCCGGAGGTTTAATAATGGAAGCCGTATCTTATCCGCTACAAATACCGAAGAACGTTATGGCGTTAGCCAGTTTGAGAACAGCAGAAGAGCATGTAGACGAATCAACGGCACTTATGCAACTGTTATTTATGGGGGCTCAGGATTATGTTATCGAGTTGTATACAAAAGGTAGAATCTCGTTAAGCAGAGCCGCTGCCATGCTTGACCTGAGCACATTCGACATTATAGCGATTGCCAGTGAACGTGGGATTCAGATTGGAGCAACAGAAGAACAGCAGAAAAAAAGTAGAGAAACGGCAGCATCTATTGTAATATAAGTTCGTGCAGAACCGTCTATTCATGGAATGCGCAATGCGAAGCATCGGCGCATCCAGCAGCGCGATCCAGTCGCCGACTGTCGAGCGAACAGCGCTCGTCATCCGTCTCGATTGAGCCGCTGGTCATGGATTGTTGGAAGCAAAAAAAGAAAAGCAGGGCGGGCTTGACTTGCCCGCTTCGCCACCGCCGCCGGATCACACATACGTGTCGAGGATGACCCATTCGGCGCCGTCAACGAACCTTGCTGCCACAATGACGTGATCTCTGTCACCGGTGATCGTGAGATTGCCGCCATTGAGGTTCGCGATCCCGTTATTCGCGGTCATGTTGCTGTTATTTGAAATTGTGAGCGTATACCCGGGTTCCACACCAGCTATCGCTGACGCATTGCCGGAATCCGAATCATCATCGACCTGCAGTCCATTCACCATCACCGTGATCGACTCGATAGAATTGTGATCCGGTCCGCCGTAGTATGTGACCACGACTGTGTCCAATGACGACTGGGATGCTGTCGCTGCCACAACGTATGTCCTCTTTATGCTGCTCCCCATCCCGAAGAGGGACGATCCGAAGACTGCCGCCAGTATCACAGCGATCGCAACCATCAGTATGACACCGATGACCGGCGATACCGCATCCTCCCCATTTCCGAAGTTTTTCTTCATTGTACTAACACTCCTTTAGCTGTTTCTTTCTTTTATTATATTTATCACTTTCGAGCCGCTGGCAATGAAATTGGGGTTTATGGTTTTTTTTTGGAAAACCACAGAGGACACAGAGGACACAGAGGGGGCGAAAGATGAAAATAACAATTCTCTGTGATCTCTGTGATCTCTGTGGTTTAATCTTCCTTACATAAACCGGATCCTCAGGAGGTGGAAAAGTGTTTGCACTCGCGAATTGCAGAGAGAGCCTGAAAATCGATGAAGCGAAAAAAGAAAAGCAGAGCGGGCTGACTTGCCCGCTTCGAGTCGTCGTCTGGATCAGACAAATGTGTCGAGTACTACCTGTTGGGAGCCGTCAAAGAATGTTGCAACCACGATAACATGATCGCGTCCAGCGGTCGCACCACCATTGCTCCACGTAGTACCAATAGTTACAGTAGTAGTCGGCACGGCAGTCTCATCATTGACGGTTGCGTTTAGGCCAGTAACCTCGGACGCATCTGGCCCACCCTGGAATGTGAACGTGACGTTGTCGGCCCCGCTTTGCGCCGCTGTCACTCCAACAGTGTAGGTCTTGCTGACGCTGCCGCCCATACCGAAGACGAACGCTCCGATAACAGCAGCCAGTATAACGGTGATCGCGACCATCAGTATGACGCCGATGACCGGCGACACCGCATCCTCTCCCTTCTTAAAGCTTCCCTTCTCAATGTTTCTTCTTGTCAAGATATATTCCCCCTTTATTTGGTTCGTTGTTCTATGGTTTTCTTCATTCTCTCAGCCCACATGTCCTCGCTGTCGGTATACGGACATTCGAGATAATGCTCCACTGCCGTCGCAACCGCGTCTTTAGTCGTTTTTAGTCCACTCTTTGTCTTGAGGGCTTCGAGATCGTCCTGTGTCATTACGGTTTGTACGTGCAGTATCTTAGTCATTTATCTCACTTCCGTAGTTATCTCATTACCATGATGAGGTATATAAACTATTTGGTATCAGGTGTGGGTGATCACAAAACAGTCGCGGTTCTAACATGATCGAAAGATCTTTTCGTGAGATGGAAGATAACCGAAGGATTGTGATGATGCGAATATGCAAACCCGCGTCATGCGAAGGCGCGGGGTGCACTGCCGATTCTTCCAGCGAAATCGCCATGCCACTCGGATTCTGACGCAAGCATCGACGGCAGAGCCGTTACCGCAGAATACGATTCAGCGAAAGCATGTGGCGAAGCCGGTATCGCCGAAGGCTGTGCGCAGAGAGTTGCTCTTTTCCCGGTGTCCTCTGTGCTCTCGGTGGTTTTTCCAAAACCTGATTTCAAAAGATAACAAAAAGTCTCTACTCGCACATACGAAACAATTATATGGTAGAACATTCTACTTTTAAACAGGAAATGTCGATGTACACAAGTATAAAAGTAAAAGACATCACCAAAAGTAAACTGGATGTCTTGCAATCGAAATTCACCATCAGCACTGGTAAGAAGATATCCCTTCAAAACTTGCTTGATAAGATCTCGGATTATGCCCTGCTGCATGAAGATGAACTCATAAAAAAAATGCCCGCGTTAAGGGATGACCCGGCATGGCGCGAGGCTATAGATTGGGGCGAAGAGACCAACGCCGCAAAGGTGGATGAATACCTGTATAAATAAGGGCTGGGCAATGGCTGTATTTATTGATACCGGGGCCTTCATGGCATACAGGAATAAAAAAGACGTATACCATAGCGAGGCGGATGACCTGTTACGACGCGCCCTGCAAAGGGAGTTTGGCTCCGTATACACTACCGATTTTATCTATGACGAGACCCTGACACTGGCGATGGTGCGTACTGGAAATAAGAATGTGGCAAAGGACATCTCCGATGTTATGCTCTCACCGCGCATTGAGATGATACTGATTGATGATACCGTTCTCAATAAGGCAAGGGAACTGTTTTTCAGGCTTTTTGATAAGCGAATAAGTTTCACTGATGCGACCACCATGGCAATAATGCAGCAGGAGCATATCGGGAAGATCATCACGTTCGATTCGCATTTCAAGGGGATGTTTGAAGTGCTGGACAGGTGAGGTGTGCTAGTGCCATGCAAATTTAATTTTTAGACGTAATGTAGGATCGTGCGAGTATTAAGCATCTAAATTGTATATTTGCATTTCTTGTTGAACAAACCATAAGATACAAAACCACAGAGGACACAGAGGGCACAGAGAAGATGGAATTAAACGTAATATCTGAAAAGATTATTGGGGCAGCAATGCAAGTACACCGTACTTTAGGACCCGGATTACTGGAAAGCGCATACGAGGCTTGTTTGAAGTATGAATTAGAAAAACGAGGCCTTAAAGTCCGGTCACAGGTCGGGTTTCCTGTAATATATGACGGAATGAAAATCAATTTGGGATACCGATTGGATCTTCTCGTGGAAGATTCTGTAATCGTCGAACTTAAGGCTGTGAACCAGATAACACCTGTTCACGAAGCGCAACTGCTTTCCTACCTCAAACTAAGCGGAAAACGACTTGGGCTGCTAATTAATTTCAATGTAATGCTCCTTAAGGATGGAATAACACGCAGGATCAATTAAAACCCCTCTCTGTGTACTCTGTGCCCTCTGTGGTTGAATTATCCTGACTTTATCGGACTGCATTTTTGTCTGGAACTTAAATTGTTGAGACACTATCATCATGGTGGATGCCGGACATCTTCGGAATATCCGAATACATTTTGGATGGCACTCTCGATTTTTCCAGTGATATCGCCATGCCCTTAGATTCTACCGCAGAGCCACGCAGAGGACTTACGCAGTCTCGAAACTCTGCACCCTCTCACGTTCTATTCGGTGATAAATCACTTGATCTTCAGACCGTGAATCGCTTGATCTTCAGACAGTTCCCCCCGACACCATGGCAACTCGAAACCTCTCCGATGCAAAAGAATTAATATCACGGCTGCGTAACTGTTACTCGGTTTTTCTATAAAATAAAGAGGCGTAGCATGTATCTGAAAACAAGACTGGTTGACACCGTTCGCATCGACCCTGAACAGCTTGGGCTGCCGATTATGGCGGCTGTAGGAAGGGCACTTCGCGATAAACTCGAAGGACAGATCGACAAGAAACTCGGCGCACTGGTCGCGGTCCTCGAGGTGGTTGATATCGGCGACGGGCGCATTCTCTTTGGGGATGGGGGCGTGTATTATGAGGCGACATTCGACGCGCTCATGTACAAACCCATAATGCAGGAGATCACCGAAGGAGTCGTAGTCGAGGTCGTCGAATTCGGCGCGTTCATCGGTGTCGGACCGCTCGACGGGCTGATTCATGTGAGCCAGCTGACCGATGATTTCGTATCTTACGACGGGAAGAACTCTCGTCTCGTCTTCAAGGAGAGCGGGCGGGCGGTTACGGAGGATGATAAACTGCGTGCGCGCATCGTTGCGGTCAGTTTGAACGAACGGGATCCGCACGAGAGCAGGATCGGGCTTACGATGCGCCAGCCAGCACTCGGCAAACTGGAATGGCTCGAAGAGATTGCAAAGGAAGAAGCTGCAAAGGAAGGGAGTAGCAAGGAAGGGAAAGAATGAGTGAACAAGCGTGCAGAGACTGCCACAGGATCGTGATCGGGCAGAACTGCCCGGTATGCGGATCAAGCTCACTTAGCAAGGACTGGAGTGGATACGTCGTAATTATGGATCCGGAACTCTCGAGTATCGCTGCGAAACTGAATATAACGACTGCCGGAGCGTATGCGCTGAAGGTGCGATAAAGTGGCTCTCCTTCTTTCGGATCGCCTGAAATCGAGACTGAAAGTCCCGCACGGGACGCTGTATGCCGGATCCGGGCGGAAGACCATGGATATGCTGAAGAGCGCGCCGGATTGGGGGAGTCCTGAAAAGATCATCTCTGTGGGCGATATCACGACCTGCAACCTGATCGAATCAGGCATCCTGCCCGACATCTGCATCGTCGATCATCTCACATGCAGGGCAGAGGTATCCGATGAAGTCAAAAATCGCATCCGGCATCCGGCATATCATGAGGTCACTGTAAAGAACCCTGCCGGCACCATCACGCCAGATCTTGTGACCGCTATAACGGATGCGATGCAATGCGAACACCCCATCCGCATATTTGTGCAGGGCGAGGAGGATCTCGCTGTCATGCCCGCGGTCGTTCTTGCACCGCTCTCCTCGATAGTTATATATGGACAGCCATCGAGTGGATGTGTGCTTATCAAGGTGACCAGTGAAAAAAAAAAGGAGATACGAGAACTCTTGAAACAGATGGAAGATGCTAACGATGGCAAATCGCTACGGAGGATGCTTTAATGGCTATTGAGATCGTAAAGGATGAAGAGAATGTACTTTTGAACAGACGGGATATTGTATTCAAGACCGAAGAAATTGGCATGTCAAGAAAGAGTGCGAAGAACACGCTTGTGGCACTTCTCGATACGGACCCCAAACTGCTGATACTCGATCGGATGAAATCACAGTACGGCAGGCAGGATATACTCGGATACGCCCGGTTGTATGATAATGAGCAGAACCTGCGCCGGATCGAACCCGATTACATGATTGCGCGCAATGCGCCAGCAAAGGAGAACGAAGGGGGCGAGAGTTGATCATGCGCATAAACGAATACTATACCGTAGAAGAAAATAAGATCACACGTTCGAGGCAGTTCTGTCCGAAATGTGGCAGCGGCGTATACTTGGCTGAACATGCAGACCGCATGACCTGCGGAAAGTGCGGATACACCAAATACAAACAGAAGAAAGGCTAAGGGGTTTGCCAGAAAATAACCTGTTGAAATTCGTGACATTCGTTTATTCGTGAATGCGCAGCATCGGCGCAGCCCTCTCTTGGTGCTGATTTTATGCCAACGGCTTCGCTTCGCTTGCGCTCACAGTCACGAATGCTCACGTTTAAACGAATGACGCGAATCGAGTAAATCGGCGGAAATCACTTGATTTTCAGACAGTGTCGTAATTAATATACGAAAACGCCCCCTATAATACCGATGACGCTCAGACCGACCGGTATCGCGGGGCTCGATGAGATTCTTGGGGGCTTTCCAAAACCATCAACCATCCTCATAGCAGGTACCGCTGGTGTCGGCAAGACGATGTTCGTGCTCGATTCGATATCGAGTGTGGCAGAAGACGAATCAACGCTCTATATCCCGATCACCACCAGACAAGTGAGAAGAGCGGATTTCGCAGATACTTTTCCATTCATGCACGAATCGATCGCGGTACATCCGATCGACAGGATATCTGCAGAACGCGATCCATTGTCTGCGTTGATCGATATCGGGAATGCCGTCACATCTTCCGGTGCTGACAGGGTTGCAATCGACCCGATAACGCCGCTTGGATCTGCATTTCCAGAACAGGAGCAGCATCGATTCATAGGCACGCTCGATTCGATGGCGCACGAATGGGGTGTGATCACACTGGTCACCGGTGAATTGATCGCATCCGAGATTCATACATCGGTTGTCAGCCATTTTATGGACGGGGTTCTGTATCTCTCTTACGAAGAGAGCGAAAAACATGTTTTGCGCAATCTCAGGATATTTAAAACCCCGAACATCGCGGGTAACCAAGCATTATCGAATATATACACCTTTAACATCTCCGCGGGCGGCGTACGGGTATTCCCATATCTGAAAGGCGGTGCAGCGCACCCGGATCTCTCGGTGCGCGTCCCGACCGGCATTCGGGAACTGGATGGGATGCTGGAAGGGGGAATCCCTGAAACATACTCGATGCTGATTGCTGGCAGTCCAGGTACCGGGAAAACTATCTTTGGCTTGCAGTTTGCCAACGAAAGCCTTGAAAATGACAGACCGGCAGTCATCGTCTCGTTTAATGAATCGCCTGATCAACTGATCGCTGAAGCGATGCGGCTTGGATGGGATCTGCAGGGATACGCCGAGAACGGCATGCTCAGGTTCGTTTATCCCTCTGAACAGGTCTCTTCCGATGAGCATCTCTGGCAGATCAGGGACGCGGTCGAGTCGATCGGTGCCGGATCAGTGGTCTTCGATGGAATCACGGATATGAAGACCGTGTTTTGCGGATCTGTAAATGTCAGGGAATATATCTACTCGCTGATCAGGTACCTAAAATACAGGAAGATCACCTCACTCTTCACAAGCGAGATCGAGAACGTCTTTTCATTCGGGATACCGGATGCTGGCACGTCTTTTCTGGTGGATGGCATCGTATCGCTCAGGTACATCAAGAAGGAGTCGGGCCTACGAAAACTCCTGATGATCTTAAAGATGCGCGGAACCGATCACGACCGCAGGATAAAGGAGTATGCGATCACGAATCATGGAATAAATATCATGGAGTGGGCTGATTGAAATATGCTGTGATCGTATGCCCGAAATGCAAAAGCCATGTGCAGATCATAGAGTATGGCGTAAAATCGACCGTGTGCCAGCGATGCGGTAGCAGACTGGACCTGAAGAAACTCAAGATCTGGCACACGACCACTGATCTTCCTGATGCGGTCTCGGTGCGCACCGCGCTTCTGATGAAACTGGATGAGTGATCTGTGGTCACCGATCAGGTCAGTGAAACATCCGGTCAGTGAAACGCCAAGTTCAGTATCGCAAGCGTGGCAACGATCGCTTCCTCGAGCCGGATCGTCTCGGTTCCTTGATCTGGCAGGGTATTTAGCGTATAGTCAAATTCCGCAATAAAACTCTTCTCTCTCTCTTCTCTCTTCTCTTCATCCATGATCTCAGAGATTCCCTTGTGCGGCGCGCCAAAGACCACCAGCACATCCTCTGATCCAGCTTCTGCCCCAATATTCCGGAGCAGGTCGGCGTCGATGGATTCGCCATACCTGCTGGTCGCAATTCTAAGTCCCGGGGTCTGGGCCTGGGTCGGAGCCAGTGCTCCACTCAGAGTGCCTGCTCTCGCAACAGAATAGCCCCAGTACCCAGTGATCTCGTCGTCATCAACAGGAACCGCCTTAAGCGGCTTATTCGATGTGACCTGCACATTCACACGCTCCCCCTTCTGCATGGAAACATTCAGAAATGCGGATCGCTTCGACCCGATATCCACCCACGAACCGTTTTCATGCACTCTAACCACAACCCCAACACGTATATCCCCTATCTTGATATTTTCTGCATCGAGAGGATGGTGCGGTGTCCGCAGCGGCGGGATCGTGCCTGCATACCGCAGATCGCCCGCCAGTGGAAAGAGGTGTTTCCGCAGATACTGCGGGGTTTCGGCATAGTTAAGGATTCTCTCGATCAGTTCGGTCTCGTCGAGATCGGGGTCCCGGTATATGACTATCTTATCCGCACGGAATACCGATGCCGCCCTTGCGATCTGCCCGATCTTTGCGGTCTTGCTGCGCAGGTCGCTGGCATCGATTGCGAGTGAGGACGGGAGCAGTATGGATAATGATCTCGGTTTCATCGGATATTGTGCATATCTCGTTTCGGGGGTTGTAAAGTTACTCCGGTGCGGAACTGTCGATTTCCAGTGAAATCGCCATGCCCTTATATTTTACCGCAGAGTGCGCAGAGCCACGCAGAGGGTTGAAAACGGTATCGAAACTCTTGCACCCTCCGCGTTCTCTTCGGTGATAAATCACTGGATTTTTAGACAGTGCCCTCCAGTGCAAATGGTTAAGCAATGAACACCAATCAATAAGCAAGGACATGACACGAGTACTTGCAACAGGAACGTTCGACATCCCGCACCCGGGACATCTATTCTACCTATCGCAGGCTTCCGCTCTCGGCGACGAACTGTATGTCATCGTTGCGCGGGCAAGCATGATAAAGCACAAACCAAAGCCGATTCTCCCTGACGAGCACCGCCTTCTGATGGTGCAGGCGCTTGCGATGGTGGATCATGCGGTTCTCGGGAGCGAAACCGACATCTTTGAGCCGCTTCATGAGATCATGCCTGACCTCATAGCGCTCGGGTTTGACCAGCATTTCGATGTGGCGGATCTGGAGCGTGGATTGGCAGATCATGGCTTCGATACTAAAGTAGTTCGGATCAAGGTATCGAACTCTGATCGGTTCTGCAGTACAAGGAGGATCATCGATCGGATTCTCGAGATGAATAGGATTTGAAAATCGAAGGGAGCTCACGATAAATAAGTTACCAGCAGAAGGTGCCACGCTCCTGGGATATGTCGGTGCAAGATGTCTGACACTTTTTAATTTTTTGGGTGGATGTTTGGGTTATGGCAAGATTAACCACAGAGGACGCTGAGGGCACAGAGAGTTGCTGTTTTCTCTGTGTCCTCTGCGCTCTATGTGGTTTTTCCAAAACCTGATTTCAGGAGATGACAAAAAGTCTCCCTTTTTTTGTAGCAGTGCGCTCAAACCGGATCACATGACAAAAAATAAAAAAAGAGAGACGACCTCAGAAGAGATCGCCAAGATTGACCTTGAACGCGCCCAGACTTCCGCCGTAGTTTCCGGCAGTGATCTTCTTGACGCCCGGCACCTTCACAGCAGCCTCGATTCCGGCTTTGGTCGCGACGGTCACGGCTTCGAGGTCAATACCATTGATCACAAGTTCATACACTGCATTAACATCTGCAGGGATGTTCGTGTCCTCGACCTTATCTTTGAGTGTCGGAGCAAACCTCTGGTTCGTTGTTGCCGTCATGAACGTGTACGTGTCCGCACCCGGCTTCGAACCGCTTGCAACGATTCCGCCAGGGAATGGCGTGATCGATCCTTTGCATTGCATGACTGCCTCTACCGCTTTCTCTGCTGCCTCAAGCCCGTTTGCCTGAGTGTCTGCAAGGATGAAGAAGTTACCACCTGCAACACCATCAACCGCACCGATTCCGTGCTCGATAATGAAGTCGCCTTCCATCATCGGGATCGCGTACGCCTTGCGCCCACCGACCTCAAGTTCTGACTCATAACCATCCGCAAAGAACTTCAGCTTGAATCCGGTATCGAACTGCTTCTCCGCATCAGGAAGCCCGTTCCACACAGCAGTCGTTGGTGCTGTGAGCACACACTGACTGATCCGATTCAGCAACTGTTCCTCAAGCGCCTTATATCCAAATGTGCATATCTGGATGTAGACGCCGGGACGTCCGTCCGGTGTCTCGCTGCCATCGACAACGCACTCAATTCCAGCCTCTGCCGGGCACAGGATTACAGATGTCCCGAATCCTGTTGCTTCCGTTGCAGCAACCATTGCCCAGTGCTCGCTCGCGCCAGTGATCAGCACCCGGGCCACCTTTATACCAAATGCCTCTGCATAGGTATCCTCGATTTCAACTCCGTTTAATTCCATAGAAATACCTCTACGGTTTCATCAATGGGATACTACTAAAAGTTTTACATACGGGAGATGTCACTCAACCGCCGCGTAATAGTACTCACCGTTCGCCTTCTGCTCCCGATCGAGTCTGGAACCCGGTTTGTTGATCCGCGGTCGTTTCGTCTCCTCGTCACGCCTGAATGTGATATCCAGATTCTCAAGGACCCGGTTCATATCCTCGCGCAGACCAAACGGTCCGAAGACCTCGCCATGTACGGCAGGCTCCCCTTCGAACACGAGCAGCCGGTCGCTTAAGAGATCGACCATGTAGATGTCATGATCGATCACGATCGCTGTTGCGTGCTTGTTCTCGGCGAATCTCCGTATGGCAGAGCACGCAGATACCCGCTGCTCGACATCGAGGTGCGCGGACGGCTCGTCCAGCACGTACAGGTCGGCGTCCCTGGAGAGGCACGCAGCGATCGCAACCCGCTGGAGTTCGCCGCCACTTAAATCCGAGATCTCCCGTTCCATCAGGTACTTAAGCTGGAGCGGGTTTGTGATGCTGGTCTCGTAGTAACTGGTATCGACGTAACGCGTGATACTCCGCAGGAAATCGTGGACCCGGACGAACGAATCCGGTTTTATGTACTGCGGTTTGTAGGAAATCCGGATATCTGTGGATATTTTTCCGGTTGTCGGCTCTTCCACCCCTGCGAGCAGTTTTGCGAATGTACTCTTCCCGATCCCGTTCGGACCGACCGCTCCGACGACCTCTCCTGCCCGCAACTCGCCGGCAGCCACCGAAAGCGAAAAGCCGCCGTTGTACGTCTTTGTAAATTCAGGAAACTCGAATAACACAGGAATATCCTTCAAGGATCGCGGCGCATGTACCTCGAAATCGATCGAATCCGGTCTGATCCGCACGTTCTCCTCTGGCAAAAATCCGCGGAGATACTGGTTGATCGCCTGCCGCACACCCTTCACGTGCGTGATCACGCCGAATCCGCCTGGCTCGCCGTATCCGATGTGCGCCACATCTGCAAGCAGATCGAGGATCGCAAGATCGTGCTCGACCACCAGTACCGCGCTCTCGCTCGCAAGTTTCCTGATAAGGATCGCGGCATGGATGCGCTGGTAGATGTCAAGATATGGGCTTATCTCATCGAAAAAATAGAAATCGGCATCTCTGGCAGCACATGCAGCGATCGCAACCCGCTGAAGCTCGCCACCGCTGAGGTCACCGAGATTCCGGTTGAGGATGTGCCCGATCTCGAGTTCTGCGATCAGGTTCTCAAGTTCGCCACGTTCATCCACTTTCTCGAGCAACTCCGATACCTTGCCGCTGAATACCTCGGGAAGTCGATCCACGTACTGCGGTTTCTGGGATAACCGTATTTCGTTTTGGGATATCTTCCTGAGATAATCCTGCATCGCAGAACCTGCGTAATACTTAAAAATATCCTCCCAGTCCGCATCAGCATCGAGATTCGGCTTTAAATTTCCGGAAAGGATCTGGACTGCTGTCGTCTTTCCGATCCCGTTTGGTCCAAGGATGCCTACCGTCTTCCCGTGCTGCGGCAGCGGCAGCCCGAAGAGCACGAAGCCGTTTTCGCCGTATCTGTGTGTCGGCTCTGTCAGGGACTCGGGAAGCGATATGATATGTATCGCCTCAAACGGACATTTGTTGACGCAGATGCCGCAACCGATGCAGAGTTCTTCAGAGATGACCGGTTTCTTCCCATCCTCAATCACGATGGTCTCGTCACCTGTCCGCACGCGCGGGCAGTACTTGATACACTCGTGCGAGCATGTATCTGGCTGGCATCGGTCCCTGTTCAGTATCGCAATTCTCATGTGTGTCTGTGTATTCGATGCGGGGTGGTAAAAATGTATGGCGGTTGGGGTGCTTGCAACCCGCGCGTCGGGATTGTGTGGTGCATGTCACTCAGTTCCACTCACAGAAACTCCATAAGCGTCCTCTGAAACCTGCATTCATCGAGTAACTGCATCTTATCCCGCCATCGGTCATGGGGCGTCCGGATACGCGTCTGCATCTCAGAAAGCGCACCGCCAACGCTATCAAACCGCATCCCGCGCCCGGCAAGTGCGTCACGAACCGCTTCCCTGATCACCCAGACCCCAAGCGGCGCCCAGTAATTGGGAAGAATCTCCCGCACGATGAAGACCGATGCCTGCCGCCTGATCGCATGGAGATACTCGACAGCAGCGGTTCTTGCCGCATAGTATCCCCCTGCAAGCGATGAATATCCTTTCTTCCCGCCATATCCCTCCCGGTCGCTTCCTATCCACAGTTTCTCGGACCATACCGAATTCGGATGCCATATCTCGATTAATTCGAACGAAAAACATCTGGGGACCAGCAGGATCTCGAAATGGTTGCCGAATTTCTCGGAAGTGAATAGGACGATGTCGCGTAGCTCAGGATAATCCCGTATATCGTCGAGCAGCATCTTTCCGACCATGTCATCGATCGCGGTGATCGACCACCGTGTCGGAACGAGCCGCCGCTCTCTTCCGAGCAATCCAATCGAGAAGATGCGCGTGATGTGGTGCTGCGAGATGTCATGCCGATGCAGTTCACGTATCGAGTCCGCAGCAAGTACGTCGGTGTCAGACACCAGATAATCGACCTTTCCCGGGACTTTCGGGTTCTCTGCAAGCGTGATACTCTTAATCTCGCCTGCAGGACCCATCGGCATCAGCGTACCATCGAACGCCACATTCACGTCCACCGGTTTCGTGAACCATACCTCTGTATCCACCGGCACCTCAGCCATCGCCAGTTCCTGTGATGTGAGCAGAAAAAGGTTTTTGGGCGCTTTCGCATCCTTCACATCCATCCGGGCGTATGAACGCACCAATCTCGACCGCAATCCGATGATCTCGTCGATACCTATCTTCAGAAGTTCTTTCGGATCGTCATACTGCCGCGCCTCGCTATCTCCCACATTCGGAGGTACCAGGGGTCCTGCAAAGATGTCAGGATAGCCTTTGCGCCCGACAAAAACAGATGGCGGGGACGCTCCGAAGAGATTGTCTGAGATTGGGATTGTCTCGACTGCCTTGAATCGCTCCAGAATCGGGCAGCGCGGGCGTCCACATAGCCCCTTTCCCTTGCAGATTACGCATCGATCCATCATCCAGTCATTGGTCTGGTGTGTAAAATAGATGGCGGTCGAACCATCAAAAGCATTTTTAAGGAGTCTGCCATAGTTGGTAGGTATTCATGAGATTGCGGATAATCAGTTCGAAAGAAGAGATTGGCAAAGTGGATCCGGCAGAAGAGCTAGTGCATCTCACGTTCAGACCGTCGAACACGGACGTGGTTGCGCTGATAAAGGCATGTCCGGATCTTTTGGTGGTGCACATCCCGAGTTCATACAAGAAAACGATGTCAAAGTCAGCAACGATGTTTCTGTCCGCAAACAACATCAAACTGCTCGCGGGCGATCTGCGCGGGCATCGCAAGGATATCGACCAGTATCACACAGTGAGCGATGCCGTCATATCAGAGATACTCGACCACCAGAAGAACGGACTTCGCAGGGACGAGATCGTTAGAAAAGTCGGCAGGAACTCCCGATTGAGTCCGGATCTCATCAACCACATCATCGATACTAATAGCGAGCGGTTGAATATTCAGGAGTCGTAACGAAGTATTCGGATTCGTGAAATTCGTGATTTAATCCATTTCTACAGAAATCCCCGGCAATAAAACACGAATGAAACGAATCATACGAATTACACGGATGTTATTAGATATTGCGCCTATAGTTTAAGGCTGTTCAATCTGACCCGGGTTATTTTGTGATAGTTCCCAGGGGCTGCTGCCACACCCGCCCAGATACAGCCGGAGCACGTCCTCGTTCTCGAGTAGTTCCGGACCGCGCCCCTCGAACCGGTTCCTCCCCATCTCAAGCACGTACCCGCGGTCAGATATCCCAAGCGACCTCCTCGCGTTCTGCTCAACGATCGGGATCGAGGTACCCGCGCGGTTGATCTTGGTAATCTTCCCAAAGACCATATCCCACATCAAAGGCAAGTCCTGCAAACACTGGTACGATTGGACTTCTGGAATCAGTGGAATCAGTGTTAATGGCTTCGCCGCTGCTGCCGCAGTCAGTGGATAAAAGTTTTATTTGCCACTGATTAACACGGATTACGCAGATTAAAGGTATAAACGGATTTGCAGACCAATAGCACTCCATTTTTGGTAGTTGCACTTACCCAAGAAAATCTGATGTTTCCAGAAAATAATAAAAAGTCTCTGCGGACTCGATTATGCCCGGAAAAAATAAATAAATCCCGCCGGAATCCGGCGGAATCAGATCTCACTCAGATTGGTGCATGTCCGTTCTCATGACAGGTCATGCAGTCAACATCTACGACAATGTCCTTGTGTGCGTCGGCATGGCAATCGACACATGCTCTTGATCCAGTGTGCTCGATGTGACAGTCCGTGCAGTTCTTGGCTGCATGCAGTGTCGGATGATCGATGAACTCCTGCCTGGTATCCTCGTGGCAGAGCGTGCACTGCTCACTGGTCACGATCGCACCGAACTTAATCATCGTCGGAGCGTGTGGGTTGTGGCAGGTCAGGCAATCAGCCAGTCCGTAACCATGTTCCAGTTCGTGGCAGTCCAGACAGTTCTTGGATTCGGCATGTTCCTCGTGACATGAGTAGCACCCTTCTCCGATCAATGGCTGTTCGTAACTGTACGTTGTCGGGCTCAGCTTGTTGCGGAGGGCTTCGTAAC
>JAUVWP010000041.1 GCA_030604085.1 Methanosarcinales archaeon
CTCAAGCTAATACCACCGCGGAGAACCGTCACGGTGAGAAGCGGTGCAACAAGTGATGACGTAAGCAGTGCCACGCCCGGAGCCCATGAAAAGGGATTGCGAGAACCGTACCAAGATCCGACACTGGTGCCCCTAGCTGAGAAGGCTAAGGCGTGTCGGATAACACTAGCTAAGGGAATTCGGCAAATTAGCTCCGTAACTTCGGGATAAGGAGTGCCTGCCTTGGGAGAGGCAGGTCGCAGTGACAAGGGAGCTCCAACTGTCTAATAACAACATAGCGGATCGCGAACTCGAAAGGGCTAGTACGATCCGTGAATCCTGCCCAGTGCAGGTACCTGAAACCCCGGTTCAACGGGATGAAGGGCTTGTCAACGGCGGGGGTAATTATAACCCTCTTAAGGTAGCGTAGTACCTTGCCGCTTAATTGGCGGCTTGCATGAATGGATCAATGAGAGTTCCACTGTCCCTAGCTAGAATCCGGTGAAGCTTACATTCCAGTGCAGAGTCTGGAGACCCCTAATGGGAAGTGAAGACCCCGTGGAGCTTTACTGCAGCCTGTCGCTGGGTCTCGGTTCTGGATGTGAAGGATAGGTAGGAGGCATCGAAGCGCTCTCGCCAGGGAGCGTGGAGCCAACCTTGGGATACTACCCTTTCAGAATTGCGGCTCTTACCCTCCGTACGGAGGGGACCCCGATAGGTGGGCAGTTTGGGTGGGGCGCCACGCCCTCGAAAAGGTATCAAGGGCGCCCTAAGGTTAACTCATCAGGGTCGGAAACCCTGAGAAGAGTGCAAGAGCATAAGTTAGCCTGACGTGATTTCGCATAGCAGGGAATCGCGAGACGAAAGTCGGATCTAGCGAACCTACGTCGTTTCTTGATGGAACTCGTAGACGACAGAAAAGCTACCCCGGGGATAACAGAGTCGTCACCGGTAAGAGCACATATCGACCCGGTGGCTTGCTACCTCGATGTCGGTTCTTTCCATCCTGGCTGTGCAGCAGCAGCCAAGGGTGAGGTTGTTCGCCTATTAAAGGAGATCGTGAGCTGGGTTTAGACCGTCGTGAGACAGGTCGGTTACTATCTATTAGGGGTGTTTTGAAGTCTGAGGGTAAGTTGCTTTTAGTACGAGAGGAACAGAGCAACGGTGCCTCTAGTCGATCGGTTGTCTGACAAGGCATTGCCGAGCAGCCACGCACTAATGGATAAGGGCTGAAAGCATCTAAGCCCGAAACCAAACCTGAAAAGAGACTTCTCTAAGGATACTTGTAGAAGACAAGTTTGATAGAGTCGGGATGTACGCACCAAGGCAACGAGGTGTTCAGTCCGCGGCTACTAACATCCGTATCAGATTGGTCTTGCTATAGTAGGATCACTGAATGTACGAGCCGACTTCGGTCGGTTCAATTCAGGCGATATCTGGGTCGTACGTTAATACATGGAAATAAACGAGCACATCGGCCATAGCGGCGGGGCAACTCCTGTACCCATTCCGAACACAGAAGATAAGCCCGCCCGCGTTTGTGGCGTGTACTGTGGTGCGAGAGCCCATGGGAATCCACAAACGCTGATGTGCTCGATTACGGTTTTATATGTAATATTGCAGAATCAAGGAGGGTGAATTTGTAAATAAAGTTAGTTGAAGGAGTTAACGGACTTAATCATAAAAGAATCATTTTATTTATGAGATTTGTTCTTCTAACCAGTATTCCCTACTCAACTTTATTCACCACTTTAGTCGCGTGTAGTCCCAAATGTTTTGACTTTGTATAATCCCCTCCATTTTCTAATTTTTCTCATAATCCTACCTCCATCCGCTTAAGGCAGACGTTCAGCTTACATCCATCCGGAAGTCTTGACCAAAATGCATTCTCCGGCGTCCGAAGATAATGCTTTGTATCCAGGCTTTCATGGTATCGTACTGTATTGTACCATTTTACAAAATCTGCAAAACTCTTGAATTTCATTCGTTGTTTTTCGTACAGATTGTGCCATTTTTCGACCTTTCCGTTAGTCTGCGGATGTTTAACCCTTGTTTTGATGTTCTTTATGCCGTGCCCTTCCAGGAATGCCCCGGACTTGCCAGTCCGAGCGTGGCACGGCCGGGGCTGGGGCTTCGAGGGGTGCCACGATTAACGTAGAGGTCAAGACATCCCTATCGCGGGTAATACGTTACCGACACCTCGCGGTAGCGGCGATACCGCAACCTTGATATGCACATCTCCCGATGTCGTCAGACAGAGGCGTTTATTTGACCGAATTTGACATACATGTTGGCTACACACACATCAAAAATCCGATCGCGCTTGCACCGATGGCAGGCATCACAAACATCGATTTTGTCAGGGATCGCGCAATGAGCGCAGGGCTTGCCGTGATCGGCGGATACAATCTGGACGATGCGACAAACGAGGCAGCAAGGAGCATTAACGAGCGCGGGCGTGCTGAATTTGTGACACCCGAGCCGATTGAACATCTGCGAAGCGAACTCGAGCGCTTGGAAGGAATGGAGGACCCCCCTACAATCGCACTCAACGTCAGAAGCACTGAGATTATGCCGCTAATGGAGGCGGCACTTCTTGCAAAGGAGTATGGCGCGATTCTCGAGATCGATTGCCATTGCCGACAGCCGGAGATGGCAGATATCGGCGTGGGCGAACCTCTTCTTCACGATTTGCAGAAACTTGGATCGATCATCTCGAAGATTAAGAAGACCGGGATTGTCCTCTCTGTAAAGACCCGATCCGGAATCGTTGACGACCGCGAACTTGCGGTGGCTATCGAGGATGCAGGCGCGGATATGATCCACATCGATGCCATGGAACCTGGATACGGCGCTGACTATAATGCGATCAAGGCGGTAAGAAATGCCACCGATCTCTTCATCATAGGCAACAATTCAGTCACGGATTTCAGAAGCGCAAAGGATATGTTCGGATACGGCGCTGACATGGTCTCGCTTGCGCGAGCCGTGCCCAAGAGTCCCGGGGTGATAGATGACCTTGTCCGCTCTGTTACCATCTTTCAGGAGCAGACCGGCTGGTACAATGCGCCAAAGCACATCTGCAGCGGAGGAGACGAACGGGCACTCACGTTCTGCTGCCTTCCTGTCAAGCGGTGTGCTCTCATGCGGGTGCTCCGCAGGTACGGGATGACGCCGCAGGAGTTTGCAGATTTGAAGGTCGAACTCTCACGCGGAACACCGCTCGAACTTGGGGATAACACATGCTTCGGGATGCTGATATGGTGCTGCAAACTCACAAAACCGTGCTTCATGCGGGACGCTGTGCTCGGTCAGATCGGCATTTCAGGAGTTGAGTATATGAAACTCAAGAAACAGCTCTCTGATGGTATTTTGGAGCGCCTCAGAAACTCCCAATCTCAGTCGCAGTGAACGACCATCACCGGAATGGTGGACGTGTGAACGACTTTGGTGGCAACGCTTCCGACAAGGATTCGATCAAGCCCGGTCTTGCCAAGCGTCCCCATCACGATCAGGTCGATCTCGTTCTCCTGTGCATAGAGAACAATCTCGCTCGCAGGATGCCCTTCCAGAATGCTGCACCGGATGGGTACGCCGGATTCCGTGCCCTGATCTTCCACGTGCTTCAGAGCCTCACTACCTTCTGCGCGTATCAGTTCGTACATGCTCTCCCACGCAGCATCCATCGGCAGTGTTGCAAACGCGCCTGCATCGAGGACGTATACAGCGTGAACATCCGCCTCTGTGATGCGGGCAAGTTCGATGCCGTAGTCAACCGCCTTTTTGGTGTTCTCTGAGCCGTCGGTCGCAATCAGGATCTTTTTGTATAATTCACTCTCCATAAGATCATCTCATCTACCGGATTGCCGTGGAATGAGATAAGGTTTTGTGTTGAGGGGCGGGGGAGAATTTAATGATCCGGGAGTGCGAAGTCGTTTTGGGTAGCGGATTTCACTCGATCACAGGGTTGCAGACTTTGTTATACTGATTGTTTGAACATTTTGGACACGTCTGAAAATATAGTGATACATTACTCAGGTTTCAGACAGTGCCTATTCCAGCTAAAGAACTGATCGATTTTCCAGAACCCGACCTGACCATTGAGACGATATCAAAAGTCGTATACTTTATCTCTTGAATCTATCTTGATAACGACTATGAGGCGATTTGTATAATCAACTCTGTAAAGAATGCGAAACTTCCCAGCTCTGATTCTGAATAATTTTTCCGCATGTCCCATGATTCTTTTCGAATCATGCGGAATCGGGTCGTCTGTAAGCTTTCCAATCGCTTCAATAATTTGTGATGCAGTACCGGTATCTGTTTTTTTAAGAAATTTCTGTGCAGGGACGTCAAGTAAAATCTCAAATATATCATAAACCCTGCTGTTTCTTAAAATCTGTTAGAGATATCAGTTTTCCTTCCTTCTCGTGTATCAGACTTTCACGTACAAGTTGTCTTTCCGCTTCGCTGATAATAGAATCTACATCTACCATATGTTCTTTTATCTCGTTTAATTCGGATTTGATAAATATAAGCTCGTCAAAAATTCTACTACTCAGGTCTATTTCAGACATCTGATTACCACTCTGCTATCGCCATTATTTAAAGATAACCGCAATCATGGCAATTTGGATTGGAGCAAAACATCGCAACATTTGATCTTCCCCAGATTCCATAACCATATCAAACCATGGATTATGATGTCGTTGTGGTCGGCGCCGGACCTGCCGGCTGTCTGGCAGCGAAGTACGCCGCAAAAAACGGAGCGAAAACGCTAATCATCGAGGAACATGCATCCATCGGATCGCCTGTGCAGTGCGCAGGTCTGCTGAGCACGAGCGCGATCCGGGAGTGCGAAGTCGTTCCGGATAGCGGATTTCACCCGATCACAGGCGCGTTTGTGTATGCGCCTGACCGGCGGCGGATCCGCATATCAGGCGGCGAGATCAAGGCGTACGTGGTCGATCGGAGAATCTTTGACCGCACGCTCGCAGAGAATGCGATCCGGTCCGGCGCAGATATCCTCATGCGCACGCGGGCGGTCGGTATCGATATCGGCAGGGGGGCACATGGGCGTGGGCGCCGGAGGATCATCCACGTCGCGATCGAAGGCGAGCCGGACGTGATCGAGGCTGATGTGGTCATCGGGGCGGATGGGATACAGAGCCGCATCGCACGATGGGCTGGTCTCGATACGCCAGACACGATTCTCTCTGGCGCACAGGTCAGCACGGTCTACGACTTCGAGGATCCCGAATTTGTCGAGATATTCCCTGGATCGTGTGCTCCTGGGTTCTTTGCTTGGGCGATCCCGTACCATGGTAGCGCACGTATCGGGCTTGCAGTCCGACCGGGGTCGGGCGTGGAGCACGGGTCTGCATGGGCTCATCTGAAACGGCTGATCGCAGAGCACCCGGTCGTATCTGAAAAGTGCGCTCCCGGCATCGCAGGTATCGCGATTGGTGGGATCCCGATCAGTGCGCCACAGCAAACGGCAGCCGATGGTCTGCTGATCGTCGGCGATGCCGCGGGGCAGGTCAAGCCGACGTCAGGCGGAGGTGTGTATCCCGGGGCCGTGTGCGCAAAGATCGCGGGGAAGATAGCAGCAGACGCTGTTCTGGAAGGGGATACGTCTGTCAGGCGACTCTCCGAATACGATAAACTCTGGAGAGCCCGGATCGGGAGGGAACTTGCGATCGGAAGGAGGATTAATGAATGGATGGCACGTCTTTCTGATTCCGAGATCAATCGGTTGGTTGGGGTGCTGGATGACGATGAACTGCTGGATCTGATCACGAGATACGGGGATATGGATCATCCGTCTGTTGTCGTCCGGAAACTACTGATGAACAGGAAGAGCATGGGTGCTTTTCTGAAGATGGTTCTGGGTTCTGATTAGGCGGGGGTCTGCATCCGCTTACAATCGATCCAGACTCAATCCCTGATGGCCTGCTCTATCCACAGAATATCGCTCAGTATCGCGCTTGCCGTCTCAACAGATCCCGCACCGATCCCGCCGATCGTGATCCTGCCTGCAAGTTCGGTCTGGATGGACGCGAGATTGAAGGTCCCGCCGATGCTTAACGGGTGGTTTCTCGGCACCATCTTTGGCGCAACCTTAAGTACCCCCTCTCGAATCTCCCCGATCAATTTTATGGTGTGCCCTTCTTCTTTCGCCAGTTTGAACGATTCTGGCGTGATCTTTGTGATGCCGGTCACATCCACATCATCGTACCCGACATCCATCCCGAATACCGAGTTCGCAAGAATCACGATCTTCGCAGCGGTATCGATCCCATCAACGTCTGCGCTCGGGTCTGCCTCGGCAATACCGAGTTCCTGCGCCTCCCCGAGCGCATGTTCATAAGAGACGCCTTCATCGTCCATCCTGGTGAGAATGTAGTTGCACGTTCCGTTTAACACGCCCTCGATGCTTATAATCCTGTTTCCAGCCAGAGTCTCATTCGAAAGGTTGATTGCTGGCATCGCCCCACCGACCGTCGCCTCAAATCTGAAATAAAGGTCGTTCTTCCTCGCAAGCCCGCACAGTTCTGAATATTTCACGACAAGCGGTCCTTTATTCGATGTGACAACGTGTCTCCCGCTCTCAAATGCTCTTTTGATGTGCGAAAGCCCGATTCCGCCTGTTATTATATCAGTCGGCGTCGCCTCGACCATGATCTCATGATCCACGCCAATGATCGCATCGAGTGCGGTCATACCTGCCGTATCCGCAGCCACACCCCCGTCCATATCAGCAAGTGCAACTGTGCCAGTCTCCCTCTTCCGCTGCAGCGCGGACGTAAGATCGACGCCAGCAGCGTCCACAACAGCACCGCGGGAATCAACGATCGCGACCACCTTTATTGGGTAGTCCGTGCGCATAAGCGCGTCTGCAACGCCCTGCCCGACAGCGCCGAATCCAATGATCGATATTCGTATGCTCATGTTTCACCAGAGTTTGTTATGAAGTTTATTCCAATCACTCATATTAATTTCTCGTGCATCGCTCATACAACGCCTGAAACTCAGCCACATCAGCGACATCCGATGCAGGCGCATGGTACATAACAGTGCCTGATGCCATGATCATCACCTGATCAGCGAGCGCAAGACCGCGCTTTAAGTCGTGCGAGATCATGATCGTGGTGATCCCTGATCCGGTAAGAGAATTCAGCACGCTCTCAAGACTTGCCGATGCCTGCTGATCAAGCCCGGTGTACGGCTCATCGAGAAGCAGTACTGAAGGTTTATGGAGGATCGCACGAGCGATCGATAGCCGCTGTTTCATTCCTCTTGAGAATGTGCCGACACGATCGTGTTTTCTATCGGCAAGCCCGGTATCTCCAAGGACTTCATCGACCCTCCTATCGATCTCCGGAATCGCATACATTTTCCCAAAGAATTTGAGATTTTCGCCTGCGGTCAGTTCGTTGTACAGGTAGATATTATGCGAAATCACTCCGATGATCCCCCTAACCTTTTCCGGAGATTTTTTAACATTAAAACCGCCGATCTCTACAGTACCTCCGGTTGCATTGACAAGCGTCGCCATGATCTTAATAAGCGTCGTCTTGCCTGCCCCGTTCGGTCCGACGATCGTTAGGAACTCTCCTCCCCTGACCGAGAAATTGACATTATCAAGCACGGTCATGCTGCCGAAGTTCTTTGTAATGTCGTGAACATGGATCATCGTAATCGTTTTTGAATTGAAAGGCATTTAATGATTTGCTAATCTTGAGGCAGCAGTGTGACTTGAGTGTCTCAAAAGAAACTGAAACGGTGCTTAAAGCACCGCTAGCATCGTAATTCTTGTCACAAGCCGATCTTTCCGGCAACCGCCTGCAAGAGCATGAGCGCGTCTGTCGATGTGAGCCGATCATCGCCGTTCATGTCGCCCCACTTTCGCCCGATGCCGCCTGAGTTCACCCAGTAACCAGCAGGGGTATCCGCTTCTTTGTCCCAGAGATCAGGCACGCCGTCGCCGTCAGAGTCTGGGATAAACTCTTCTTCTGGTGCTGGTACAGCACTTCTGATTGTGCGCTCGACGAACGGGTAGAACCTCACCGTGTCGTTGTTTGCCACCTTGAAGAACATCTTCTCCATGATCTGTTTGGTGGTTCCGGAGTCCAGATCGATGGCCTCATCGTTTTTGAGGAGTACCCCCGCGGAGCTTACGGTCACGACCTCCATACATCCGAACCTATCGCCGGTACCGATCTCCAACACATCATCATCGATCAGGAAGACGTACATTGCCTGTACGATGTTGGAGTCCGTGCCCCTGAAGATAGCGGACACATAGCAGGTGAAGACCGGCACATCATCTTCTCCACCGATGTCTGCGGTGTATGTGTATACATGATCCTGATAATCAGCACCGCTGCCACATGAGATCACTTCGCTGTCGAGTTCCTTACCGTCCTTGCAAAGCGAGAACCATACCTTATCTCCTTCGAGGTCGATCTGCATGGCAGTGAGTGCAAATCCGCCGCCAAGATCCCATTTCTCGCCAGTTGCCAGCGTCTTCTTGTCAGTATCCTCGAACTCGACCAGCAGTTCACAGAGTCTATCGACACTGCCATTGATCGCCACACACTGCCGCCCTACCCAGCCCTCTGCCAGATATCCCTCATGTCCGTCAACGGTCAGCCCCTCGTTCTCATAAAGTCCGTACCCCTGGCAGATCGGGTGGGTCGCATATACCAGATCATTTTCATTGATCGTCCGATCGAATCCTGATAGCGTGCCGGGTGCGATCTTAAGTGTCTCGGTTGCTACATCGCTATCGATCTCATACCAGAATGCAGCGAAATTGGAGGCGTTCCATACGATAGCAGCGCTCTGACTCGCGTCCGGACTATGAACCGCGCCGCGAACCGCGTACGTGCCGGGTTCTGTCAGTTCTGCGACAGGAGCGAATCTCAGCGTCTCGTTGTCAGCAACAATGAGTTTGATGTTGCCCATGAGATCGATGGTTTTACCTTCCGAAAGATCGATGTCGTCGTAATTCTCCATCCTGATTTTTTTCGTCCTGACAGGGTCGCTCGAAACGCTCACGATCTCCATCTCGCCGTAATTGTCGCCGGGTTTTACGGAGATGTAGTTCTCTGATATCTGGAAGATGCCATTGATCACGATCATGTCGCTCTCTGTCCCGCAATAGATGCTGTTGACGCAGATCGCGATGATCGGAACATCATCTGCCACCCCAATATCTCTTATGTAGACGTAGGTTTCTGGTGTATTATCGATGACACTGGTATCAACGCTCTTCCCATTACGGAACAGTTCAATCAGAGCCTTATCTCCATTGACATCGAGTTGTATGATCTTTATCTCATAACCTTCGTGTAGTTCGAGCGATGCACAGGTGGAGATTGTATGTTTATCATCTTCATCGATCAGGACTTTACTCAACATTCCGTTTGAAACAAGACTTATGGTTTCGCCTGTTATCATACTAGACGTATTAGCGCCGTATCCTGCGAAGTACGTCTCTGCCATGAAGCTCATCGCATCATACTTACCCCAACCGCTGTAATCGAAGTTAGCCTCCATTGTCTCGATTACATACTCAATCTGCCGTTCCTCGATCGTCCGATCGCAATCAGACAGCGTGCCAGATGCAATCATCAGCGTCTCGGTCATCAGATCGCCGTCCAGATCATACCAGAATGCGGCGAAATTGGAGGCGTTCCACACAATATCACCAGTCTGCACGCTGGCAGGTTCCACGACCCCACCGCGGACCTCAACAGGCGCGTCCGCAGGACGTGGTGTCGGTGTAGGGGTCGGTCCGGGATCCGGGGTAGTGCATGCACGATTGACATATGGATAATACCGGTAGTTGTTCACCCCATTCCCGTCACTGTCACCAGCAACATGGATCCGGAGATCCTCTGCGATCTTGGTATCGGAATCCATGTAGAGCTTGATGCGCTTGTTGTTTACGAGCCGGACCGATTCGGGCGTGACCATCTCCGCCTCCATCATGCCAGCCCCCGTCTCGATGACACTGACAGGATCGTCATCGATTAGCATCGCGTATTTGAGTTGTACGAGATTGGTTACTGTGCCGCGAAAGATCGCGTCCACATACACGCTGAAGATCGGTACATCAGCCTCCGACCTCACATCCTCCTGATACACAAAGGTGCTCGTTGTCGGAACGTCCCACATCGTAACGGTATAAGCTCCTGGAAAGCCGTGGATATACATACAGTTGCCAAACCAATCTCCTGTTTCATGCGGCTGGATAACCGACGACGCTACTTCCGTATCATCCCTGAGAAGCGAGAGCAAGACCTCATTCGCATCAAGATCGATCCACATCACGATAAGGGAGTACCCGTTCCCGATATCCCACTCATCGCCTGCTACAAGCGTCTTCTTGCTCTTGCCCATCTCAAAGATGATTGGAGATACCAGATACGGCTTGCCATTGACTGCCATGTAGCGCTCTCCAAACCATCCGATCGCGAAGTATTCGCCGATCTCGGGGTTTGCATAGCATGACTCGACCCGGTATGTAGTATACGCAAGATCGCCGCTCTCGATGGTATTTGGTACTGTAACGGTCGATGTGAGCGAGTCAGACATCAGATCCCGGTCCACATCGTAATAGAGCCCTGCAAAGTTCTGTCCGGTCCAGATGAACGGAGCGACCTGGGTTGCAGCGTCCACGACTTCGCCGCGGATCTCGACCATATATGCTGGTGTTTCTACTGGTGGTGGGACTGCTGTTGGCGTTTCCTCTGGTTCTGGAGTTGGTTCCGGGACCGATGTTGCTGTCTCTACTGGCGTTGGCGTCGCGATCCACTCTGGTGGATAGGTGCCGTTACCGCCACCACCGTCCTGCGTCTCGTTCATCTCCGCGCCTGCTGGTATGCTGAATACAGCAGCCGCGAGCGCGATCAGTACAATTATCCATTTGTTCATATTCACAACTCCTTATACCAAATGCAAAGTGTACATAATTCCAGAGTTTTTTTTATCCTATATCGATCTTCTCAGCCGCCGCCTGCAGGATCATGAGAGCATCCACCGACGTGAGCTTACCATCGCCGTTCATGTCGCCCCACTTTCGTCCGATGCCGTCTGAATCGGTCCAGTAATCTATAGGCGTGCTGTTATCCGCGTCCCAGACATCAGGCACGCCGTCGCCATCGACATCCGCGGCAGGGATGGTCTCTGGTGGTGTGGGTACTGTACCATTGATGGTGCGCTTAACTAACGGATAGAATCTCACCATGTAATTGTCTGCCACCCTGAAGTACATGTCCTCCATGATCTCGACATCGGCGTTCTGGCTCAGATCAATAGCGCCATCGTTCTTAAGTATAACCTGTGTGGCACTTGCAGTCTTGACCTCCATGTTGCCATAGTTCGCACCTGCGCTCACGTTGAGAATATCGTTGTCGATCAGATAGACGTACGTCAACTGTGTGAGGTTGGACTCACTGAAAACCGCATCAACGTAACAGAAGAAGACAACGACATCGTTTACTACGGAAAGGTCTTCGGTGTACATGTACCTCCGATCACCGTCGGTGCTTGTGTTAATTGTCGTTTCATTGAGTACCTCGCCACCCTTCGCAAGCGATAAGTCTACTGTATCATTCTCAAGATCGATCTGCATAACATTAAGAGTAAATCCTCTACCAAGATCCCATGCTTCACCGGTTTTCAGAGTCTTCTTATCGCTACTGGTCTCAAACTCAACCAACAGTTTGGCGAGTTTGTTGGCGTTCGCCGCTGTCGAACCGCCTGTACCGATAGCCACGTACTTCTCTGCCATCCAGCCCTCCATATAGTACTGGGTAACATCGGTGCTGCCCACCTCGCCGATTTCGGTGACCTCGCCGTCCTTGACAGCCGCGTACGTCTGCGCCTGTGGCGTTGTTGCGTAGGTCAAATTATCTGCAGTAATGGTCCGACCATTAAGAGGCGCGTCGATACTCAACATCTCTGAACTCAGGTCGTCATCCAGTTCATACCAGAATGCTGCGTAATTGTAGGGGTCCCATACGTAGCCGGGCGTATGGGCATCCGTGCTTCCAGCCATCTTCAAGTTGCCAGCACTATTCGCCTCTACGACCGTGCCGCGAATCTCGACCTCATCAACCGCAGTACCTGCGCTTCCAGCACCAACCGTAGCCAGCAGTGCAAGCGCAATCAGTATAATCATTCGTTTGTTCATATTTACAACTCCTTGTATCCAATGCAAATTGTACATAAATCTGCCATTAAGTCTATGCATTCGACCTCATATAAAGGTATCTCCTGCCAAATTAACAAATCAATGGTCATCCCGCTGCCGATATGACCAGTTGCCGGCAGCAGTCTGCAGGATCATGAGAGCATCCATTGATGTGAGTTCGCGATCGCGGTTCATGTCACTCATCTTCGTCCATGTCCACGCCGTCGCCATCGGTGCTCCTGCTACGGGACATCGGTCAGGTGTCACAAACCATGGCCGCCCCCATCAGAAACCATGATTAGTCATGAAGGCGATACATCTGGTATCATGACCTCATTTAAGGAATTCGCAGATGCCTGCGAGACGATCGAAGGGATCGCAAGTTCGCTTGAGATGACGACTGTGGTATCGTCCCTTCTCCGGAGGATCAGTGAATTCGGCGATCCCGACACCGAACTCGCAATCGTCTCCAGATTCATTATGGGGCGGGTATTTCCTGATTGGAGTGATGTCGAACTCGGTGTCGGTCCCTCGCTGCTGTATGACGCGATATCGAGGGCGTCGGGTCTGCCGGTGACGCGTATCAAGCAACTGGTGCGTGAGACCGGGGACGTTGGCGAGACCGCAAAAGTCGCACTCGAGAAGGGGGACGAGGCATCGAAATCGCAGACAACGTTTCTCGATTTCACTGGCGCTGACACGGCTCCGGCAGCAGGGCTTACCATCACCATCGCGGACGTCTTTGAGAGGATGAACTCGATCGCTCATGCGTCGGGCAAGGGTTCGCAGCAGACAAAGGTAAAGCACCTGCAGTACCTATTCGGCACGGCATCCCCTGTTGAATCGAAGTATCTGGCACGCATCGTGCTTGAGGAACTCAGGATCGGTATCGGGGAGGGGGTTGTTCGGGATGCCATTGCGCAGGCATTTTCAGAGGACGTGGGTGAGGTTGAGCGGGCTTACATGCTGATAAACGATCTCGGCGAGGTTTCTGTAACTGCGCTTCACCATGATCTTGATGCGGTTGCGATCATGATCGGCAGACCGATCAAACCGATGCTTGCGCAACTTGGTAGTTTCGACGATATAATAGCGGTGTATGCAATCGAGTGGAAGTTTGATGGCACGCGGGTGCAGATACACAAGGACGGCGACTGCGTCCGGATATTTTCAAGAAGACTCGAAGACGTGACGAACTCGCTTCCTGACATCGTAAAACTGGTAAAATCCCGGATAACCGCGAATCAGGCGATTCTCGATGGCGAAGTGGTTGCTGTCGGGGCTGAGGGGAAGCCGCTTGCATTCCAGGAGATCCTGAAGCGGTTCCGGCGGAAGTACGACATATCGGCGATGGTGCAGAAGATTCCGCTCTACCTGAATCTCTTCGATATCGTGTACCTTGACGGCGTCTCGCTGATCGATGAGGATCTCCGTGCCCGCAGAGCACGGCTCGAGGAGATCGTGGCGCAACATAAGCAGTTCAGTGTGGCGGAGCAGGTGTTGACAGACGATCCTGCTATAGCGCACGCAGTCTATCAGGCGGCTCTCGACGCAGGGCACGAGGGCGTCATGCTGAAGAACCCGGATTCCCTCTATTCTCCCGGAAAACGCGGCAAAAACTGGCTTAAGGTGAAACCGATCATGGAAACCCTTGATCTCGTCGTTGTCGGAGCGGACTGGGGCGAAGGGCGGCGTGCGAACCTGATCGGATCGTACTTGCTTGCATGTTACGACACGGATACCGGAGAGTTCCTTGAGATCGGCAGGGTCGGCACAGGCATAACCGATGAGCAGTTAGCAGAACTCACAGAGCTGTTTTCGCAGTATATCATTTCAGAGGTGGGAAGCGCAATCGAGTTGCAGCCCGCGGTTGTCTTTGAGATCGTGTATGAGGAGATCCAGAAGAGCAAGCATTATGCATCCGGTTATGCGCTTCGGTTCCCGCGGCTCGTCCGGGTGCGGTTTGATAAGATGCCTGAAGATGCCGATACTGTTGAGCGGGTGGAGCGGCTGGCGGGAGGGTGATGGGGGCTAACGGGAGCTTGTATGCTCAGATAGGCAATAGGGATTTAAAAGACTGCTCCTATCTCAAATAAATGCGGATGGCAAAGAATAATAGAAGTTGCGTACTATATATTGATAATAGTTAAGGTGGTTGAAATGACAGTACAGAAAGAAGAAGAAAACCCAGAAGAAGAAATTATCGAAGAAAAGGATATTGCAGATATTCTTGAGCAAATAACACCTTTCGTTGAAACTTTGGCTCCAAAGATCGTTGAGTATCAAAAAGTGAGAGCACCACAGATTAAACGGTATCAATACGTTAATTTTATAATAATGATGTCGATCTTGTTATCTGTTTTCTTACTTACATATTGTGAATTGATTGATGGTTCGGCAGCAACTGGTCTTTTAGGTGCCGTAATTGGTTATGTCTTTGGTAGTTTGTATCGAAGAGAAAAATAAATTCAGGAAAACACAGAATTGCTGCCGATTGAAAAGGTAATATAACAACACAACAGAGAGAATCGTATGCATAATATCCTGAAAAGGGATGGAAGAATTACCAATTTCAAAAAAGAGAAGATAACTACCGCTATACACAAAGCAGTCCTCGCCACAAACGCAAACGATGAAAAACTCGTCAAAAAACTCACAGACGAAGTTGTTGCACTGATCGAGAAACGAATTCAAGGCATTCCAACCGTTGAAGATGTGCAGAATATTGTGGAGAAGGTTCTTGTCAAACACGGATTGTATGAGGTGGCAAAAGCCTACATCCTGTACAGGGAGAGAAGAAGCGAAATCCGGGACGCAAAGAAGTTCTTTGGGGTTTATGATGAACTGAAGTTAACAGTCAATGCGATCGAGGTTCTGAATAAGAGATACCTGATGAAGGATGCGGCAGGAAACATCATCGAGACGCCAGATCAGATGTTTGGAAGGGTTGCAAAGGCAATTTCAGGTAAATCAGAGGAATTTGAGAAGAGATTCTACACATCGATGAAGAATCTCGAATTTCTGCCAAATTCCCCGACATTGATGAATGCAGGCACAAAACTCGGTCAACTCAGTGCATGTTTCGTGATACCGGTTCCTGATTCGATTGAAGATATCTTCGGCGCATTGAAGGCGATGGCGATCGTTCAGCAGAGCGGCGGAGGATGCGGATTCTCATTCTCAAGATTGAGACCGAAAGGAGATATCGTGCGGTCAACGATGGGGAGCGCATCAGGTCCTGTCTCTTTCATGCGCATCTTTGATGTGACAACCGATGTCATCAAACAGGGAGGGCGGAGACGCGGGGCAAATATGGGCATCCTGAACGTGAACCACCCCGATATCCTAAATTTTATAACTTCCAAGGAAAAGGAGGGAGTTTTAAGGAATTTTAATATCTCTGTTGGCGTAAATGATGATTTCATGGAAGCGGTGAAGAAGCATAGGGATTATGAGTTGATCAATCCGAGAAACAATGAATGCGTGCGAAGTCTTGGTGCGGATGACGTCTTTGACCTGATAGCAACGATGGCATGGAGAACAGGCGACCCTGGTCTGGTCTTTCTCGATAGTATCAATGCACACAACCCAACTCCAAAATACCAGATAGATTCCACAAACCCATGCGGAGAGGTCCCTCTACTGGACTGGGAATCATGCAATCTCGGATCGATAAATTTAGCAAAGATCGTCCGGAAGAACGATATCGACTGGGAACAGTTGAGAGACTTAACCGAGATCGGGGTTCGTTTCCTTGACGATGTGATCGACGCGAACAGATATCCCCTGCCCCGGATTGGAGAGATGACCAGAGCAAACCGGAAGATCGGTCTTGGTGTCATGGGATTTGCAGAGATGCTGCTCGAACTTGAGATACCATACAATTCAGAGGAAGCACTGGATCTTGGCAGAAGATTGATGAGATTTATGACGAGTGTTGCAAGGGAGACCTCTGTCAGGCTTGGTGAGGCGCGGGGACCATTTCCTAATATCGATGAGAGTATATGGAAAGGCACGAATATGAGAAACGCGACCCTGACAACCATTGCCCCAACAGGAAGCATCTCGATTATTGCAGGAACAACATCAGGGATCGAGCCGCTGTTTGCTGTTTCTTTTGTCAGAAATGTTCTTGATCATGCGAGACTGGTGGAAGTCAATCCCGTATTTGAAAAGGTTGCCAGAGAGAGGGGATTTTATAGCAGGGACCTGATGATTGCGATCGCAAAGACCGGTTCTGTGCAGGATATTGACATCCCAAAAGATGTGAAGGATCTGTTTGTTACCGCTCTGGATATTGATCCGGATTGGCATGTCAGGATGCAGGCAGCGTTTCAGGAGTCTGTGGACAATGCAATCTCAAAGACGATCAATCTGAGAAAGGATGTGGGCACTGGGGATGTGAGAAAAGCGTTTCTGCTGGCGTACGAATTGAAATGCAAGGGCATAACCATCTATCGATATGGCAGCAAGAGCGAACAGGTGTTATCATTTGGGGCGTATGTGAGTGCTGAATCTGATTATGCGGGCGGATGCCCTGATCGGAGTTGCCCTTACTGATGATTCAAAAAGCACGAAGATAAAAGACGCGAGGAACCAAAACACGAAAGGATGATTGTGTGAGGCGGCTCGTGAGAGATGGGTGATCGAGTCGCATCACCCAATATATCGCAGGTCTTCGTCGCCCCGGTTCATCGATTCCTGCATCTGCTGCATCTCCTGCAGTTTCGCAACGACCTTCTCCATCTCTGCCGCGTGTTCATCGAGCGCCTGCGTGTCCACCTCGATGCCGAGCGCCTGACTGAGCACACGCAGCACCGCCTGCGAACTCTTCGGATCGACGAGATATCCTGAGGTGATCCCCATCAGGCATGCCGCATCGATACCTATTGCTTCACTCATCGCAAGCATAATCCCTGAAATGCCGACGATCCCGCCCCACGGCTCGTTCTCCTGAAATTCGACGCCATATCCGGATAATTCTTC
>JAUVWP010000087.1 GCA_030604085.1 Methanosarcinales archaeon
AAAGCTTTTATACCCTGAAACGCAGGGTGATATACGGAGGTTTTGGCGATGGATTCGGATATAATCCCTGATGCAGAACTCGATTGTGTGGGACTCTACTGCCCGATGCCAATTGCACTCACAAAAGAAGAGATAGACCAGATTGAGGTGGGGCAGGTACTGAAAGTGGAGGCGGACGATCCCGCAGCAGAAGAGGACATTAAGCGATGGGCAAAGAGAACAGGTCATGAGATTCTGAAGTTTGAGAAGGAAGGGACGATGTTGACCTTCTTTATAAGAAGGAAGAAATGAAAAAGGAGGTGTAGAGATGAATGGAAAGTCAATCCTGTATGTGCAGACAAGTGACCAGCCGGAGAGACAGTATTCGCCTTTGGTTCTGGCGCAAACCGCAAAAGCGATGGATATCGACCCAACAATTTATTACCTGGGCAAGGGGCTTAAGATATTGCTTCCCGGCACAGCCGAAAAGATGAAACTCGGAACCTTTCCGAGTGTCATGGAGATGATCAACAGTACCCTTGAGATGGGGATTGAGATCTATGTATGCGAGGCATCTAAACAGATGTTTGGCTGGGAATCGGTTGAATTGATACCGGGTGTGAAGATAGTGGGCGCAGCAACGTTAAATGATCTTGTGCTGGACGCTGATGTAACGATGTGGTTTTGAGAGACTTTGGTTTTTGAGAAACAGACTATGAGACAGATATATCTGGACCATGCATCGGCGATGCCCATCGATCCAAGGGTACTTGAGTTTGCCAAGCGATATGTTACGAATGACTTTGGCAATCCTTCGTCGCTCCATTCAGCAGGATTAACCGCGAAGAGAGCTATCGAAGATGCCCGGCAGAGAGTTGCAGAACTTATCAACGCAGAGGACGAGACCTGCATCATCTTCACCAGTGGCGCAACCGAATCCAACAACATGGCGATCAAGGGGACCGCACTCAGGAATATACGAAAGGGGAAAAGGGTTGCGGCAAGCGCTATAGAACATATATCAGTTCTCAATCCCGCAAAAGAGTTTCAGAAAAGTGGTTTCGAACTGACTCTTATACCGGTCGATCAAACGGGCATCGTCGATATCGGGAAACTCGCTGATATCTTGACCGAAGATACCACGGTGACCTCGATAATGTACGCAAACAATGAGATAGGGACAATAGAACCCATCCAGGAGATAAATGAGATCGTTCATGAAAAAGGTCTATACCTGCATGTGGATACAACTGCCGCCGCAGGGCGCATCCCTATAGATGTGCAGAATGATGGGATAGATCTGTTGACCCTGTCATCCAACGACATGTACGGACCACAGGGCTGCGGTGCATTGTACATAAAACCGGGTGTGAAGCTTCAACCGGTCCTTCCGGGCGGTGGACAGGAACGCGGGCTTAGATCCGGAACAGAGAACCTGTTCGCAATCGCTGGAATGGGAGAAGCGGCAAGGATAGCAAAGGATGAAATGGGTCAGGAGAGCGAGAGACTCAAAGGTATGAGGGATAAACTCATCGACGAAATCTCAAAGATCGAAGAATCATATCTCACCGGTCACCCCACCCAAAGACTTCCCCACCATGCAAGTTTCCGGTTCAGTCGTATTGAGGGCGAAAACATCCTGCTAAATATGGATATGTACAATATACAGGTGGCAACAGGGTCAGCCTGCACCTCGAGGACACTGGAACCGTCACATGTTCTGCTGGCAGTAGGCCTGAAGCACGAGGAGGCTCATGGTTCGATGGTTATGACTCTGGGACGATCGAATAATGCTGAAGAGATACCTATAATCACAAAGGCGGTTAAGGAAACGGTTCAGCGATTGAGAATGCTTACACCGATGTAAAATAAGAGAGGTGATTGATATGGCACAAATAGGTTACAGCGAAAAGGTGATGGAACATTTCATGAATCCGAGGAATGTAGGTACGATAGAAAATCCTGACGGGTATGGAAAGGTTGGAAATCCGGTCTGCGGGGACGTTATGGAGATGTTTATCAGCGTAGAAGATGATACCATCTCCGATATCAAGTTCAGAACCTTCGGCTGCGGTTCAGCCATTGCAACGAGCAGCATGGTGACCGAGCTTGCAAAAGGGAAGCATATCGATGAAGCCATGGAGATAACACGTAAAGACGTGGCAGATGAACTTGATGGCCTGCCCCCGCGGAAGATGCATTGTTCCAACCTCGCAGCCGATGCGCTTCACGGGGCAATCGAAGATTATAAAAGTAAAAAGGTGGGCAAGTAGGGCGAAAACCCGCCCTTTTGATCACCTTATGTCAAGAAACGATCCATAAGGGTGCTGAAGTGCCTGATGGGTGCTTTGTTTGCGCAACCAGGGAGTGAATGGTGGCAGAAGATCTGAGAACGGTTGAACTCAAGGTCGCAGGGATGACCTGTGCGATGTGCGCCAAGACGATTGAGTATTCGCTTCTGGATCTCGATGGCACCACTCATGCAGAGGTAAATCTTGGAAACGAGACCGTTCGGGTGGAGTACGACTCATCATGATTGAAACTTGCCGATCTTGAAAAAGCAGTAACCGATGTGGGTTACGAGGTGGTGCATGATAGGGTCACTATCAAAGTCGGCGGGATGATCTGTGTGATGTGTGTGGGGACGATCGAAGACGCACTCAGGAGACTGGACGGAATCACAGATGCCAATGTCAATCTAAGTTCTGAAAAAGCATACATAACCTACAATCCGGGTATGACGACGGTATCTGAGATGAAAAAAGCCATTTTGGATGCTGGATACCAGTACCTCGGAATCGAGGGGGAAGAAGAGGACCTGGAACAAATTGCGCGAGAGAGGGAACTGAAAGGAAAACGGAACAGGATCATCATCGGGTCTATCACAGGCGCCCTTCTGATGATTATCAGGCGCGTTCCGACCGGCATCCCTCCGGCATATCTGATGATGGTAATCTCAGTTCCGGTCTTTGTCTATCTGAGTTATCCGATATTTCTCGCTGCATATCGCGCCCTTAAGAACCGGAATCTCAACATGGACGTGATGTACTCGATGGGAATCGGTGTTGCATTCGTATCAAGCATTCTGGGCACTTTCAACATCATACTCTCGAGTGAATTCTTGTTTTATGAGACAGCGATTCTTCTTGCCACATTTCTCACACTTGGCAGGTATCTGGAGACAAAAGCAAAAGGGAAAACATCGGAAGCGATAAAGAAACTGATGGGCTTGCAGCCAAAGACCGCTCTCGTCATCCGTGATGAGAGCGAGATTACGATACCGATAGAGGACCTGGAGATAGATGACATCGTAGTCGTCAAACCCGGAGAGAAGATACCGGTGGACGGCTCTGTAGTTGATGGCGAGAGCTATGTGGACGAGTCGATGATCACAGGAGAGCCAATCCCGGTTCTCAAGAAGAACGGCGATGATGTCGTCGGTGGAACGCTCAACAAAAACAGCGTGATCAGGTTCAGAGCCACAAAAATAGGGAAGGATACGGTGCTTTCCCAGATCATACGGCTCGTGGAAGAAGCCCAGGGGTCAAGACCTCCTGTGCAGAGGATTGCTGACAGGGCAGTCAGTTATTTCATCCCAACAGTGCTTGCGATCGCAATTCTTTCCTTTACTTTCTGGTATGTAATTTCAGGCGAGACGATGCTCTTTGCGCTGACCACATTGATCACGATACTCGTCGTCGCATGTCCCTGTGCTCTCGGGCTTGCCACGTTTATTGCGGTCACGGTCGGCATCGGTCGCGGGGCAGAACTCGGCATCCTCATCAAGAATGGCGTTGCCCTTGAGATATCCGAGAAACTGACAACGATCGTCTTTGACAAAACCGGGACACTCACCAGAGGAGAACCCGAGGTTACGGACATAATCGGTACAAACGGTACCCGCGGTACCGGAATCGATGATATGGGACTCCTGAAAGTGGCAGCAAGCGTCGAAGCGAACTCGCAGCATCCTCTTGCAGAGGCGGTGGTGAGAAGAGCGCGGGAAGAAGGTATCGAGATTTTTGGGGAGATGGGCGAGGGATTCGACACCTTCGAAGGAAAAGGCGTGGTAGCGAAGGTAGATGGGAAGGAGGTGCTTGTAGGGAATAGAACGCTTTTTAGCGAGAGGAATATTCTGTACTCTGAGGATTCCGAGCAAAAAATACTCCAGCTTGAAAACGAAGGAAAGACTGTGATAACAATCGCAATCGATGGCAAGATACAGGGCATGATCGCTATCGCTGACCAATTGAAGGAGACAACAGGAGATGCCATCAAAGAACTCAAGGGGATGGGGTTCAATGTCGTTATGATCACCGGTGACAATTCCCAGACTGCGAACAGGGTTGCAGAGCAGATCGGGATCGAGGAGGTGTTATCCGAGGTTTTGCCGCAGGATAAGGCAGGCGAGGTAAAGAGACTTCAGGAGAACGGAGAGGTGGTGGCGTTCGTTAACGACGGCATCAATGATGCGCCCGCGCTTGCACAGGCAGATGTGGGCATTGCGATAGGCAGCGGTACGGATGTGGCGATAGAGAGCGGCGAGATAGTCCTCATGAAAGACGATCTCATGGACGCGGTTTCAGCGGTGCAACTGGGCAGAAAGGTGATATCAAGGATCAAGCTGAACATATTCTGGGCTTTTGCGTACAATATAGCGCTCATCCCTGTTGCGGCAGGGATCCTCTATCCGTTCTTTGGAATTACGTTCAAACCAGAGCTTGCAGGGCTTGCGATGGCTATGAGTTCTGTGACGGTGGTGAGTCTATCCCTCCTCTTGAAGGGGTATGTGCCGCCAGCAAAGAAAAGAACCAAAGGGAGGTGAAAAATGATGGCGATTGATCCGGTATGTAAGATGGATGTTGATGAGAAGACCGCGAAGTTCACGACCGAGCATAAGGGCGAGACATACTACTTCTGTGCACCAGGGTGCAAGAAGGCGTTTGAGGAGAACCCGGAAGAGTACCTATGAGAACTCGTCTCTAAAAACTAAAAACCCATTTATTGTGACCGATGGGCTTAACGATACTGGAAAGTTGGAAGAAGATTTAATACCCGAAAAGGGAAAAAGACACAAACACAATCGAGGATGTGTATGAGACAATGATGAACGAGGGGGAGATTCAAAAGCAAATCGAGAGGATTAGGGAGTATGAGTGGATTAAGATAATCGAAGGGGGTACATAATATAGCAGGTGAACGAATGCAAATTATTTTTCCAGATCATGCAGTTTTTGAGATGAAACGGCGTCAAATAGATGGGAAAGAGGTAGAACACATCATCAGGCACCCGGGGCAAACGATCGCTGGTAAAAAGAACAGAACTATTATATAAGGCATGTATCATGATCGAAAGTACAATAAGCAGATGCTGATAAGAATTATCGGGGAGGAGTTAGATGATATGTTTCATGTGATAACGGTTTATAGAACATCAAAAATCGAAATTTACTGGAGATGAAGATACAGATGAAAGTGATATACGACCCACAGACGGACAGCCTCACCATAATACTCAGGGATGTTCCGGTGAAGGAAAGTGATGAGATTAGAGATGGTTTGATCGTGGATTATGGAGATGATGACCGTATAGTGGCAATCGAGATGCTTGATGCATCCGAAAATGTATCGGATCCGTCTGCACTGTTGTATGAGATCAAGGGACATGCGACACCGATCGCTGCATGAAGGTATAAACCACCAACCTGACTAACAGATTTGAGAAAGTCTTAAATAGCATACAAAACTTCCCGCTTACTGGAGGTATTCCAATGGCAATGATAGACCTGGGACAGGAAATCCCGTATATAAGTATAACCATCTTTCAGGTATTGACAGCGATTATCATCCTGATCGTTGGTTTGATAGCTGCAAAGCTAATCACCGCTGTTTTTAAGAAGCAATTAGGGAAGACAAAGCTTCCGGAACTTGTTGTGGAATTTTTAGCCAGGTTCTTAAGTTCCCTGCTTTATGTTATGGTGATATTGATAGCCGTGAGTGCTGTGGGAGTTGTGGTGGGTTCGGTGGTGCTCGGGCTATCAGCAGTCATAGGTTTGATTTTGGGCTTTGGTCTGCAAGATACAATGACAAATTTATTAGCTGGCGTCTGGTTGGCTGCACTCAGACCTATTGATAAGGGCGAAGTGGTAAAAACTAATGGAGAGACCGGAACAGTTGATGCGATCGGAATGATGGCGACCGAGCTTCTGTCATTTGATAATAAATTCATAACAATCCCAAACAAGCTCGTCTGGGGAAGCGTGATCGTTAATTATACGAGGATGCCAACCAGAAGGGGGGATGTTGACGTCGGGGTAAGTTATGGAACCGACCTGGACAGAGCCATACCGATTGCGATGGATACGATGAAGAAACACTCGTTGGTTCTGGGGGACCCGGAATCGGTAGTGGTCGTAACAGAACTTGCGGACTCCTCTGTGAACCTGCAACTCCGTGCTTGGTCGAAAACAGATGATTATTGGACGGTCAAAGGCGACCTGACCAAAGGAATCTTTGAGGCGTTCAAGAGAGAGGGAATAGAAATACCATTCCCACAGATGGATGTACACCTAACACAGCAGTGAAAATGACAGGGTAAAATAGCATCCGATCCCGACGTTGTCTGGTAAGTTTGCGCAGAAACGCTAAAGACCTGCAAGGGAGATCAGCGAGCACGCACAATAGAAGCATGGACCACAACTACAACTACCGACGACTTGATAGCACCCGTCTCAAATCCTCAAGTTCCGTGATCGGAGCCTTGCAGGTGTAGTTCTCGCAGATATAAACGGTTGGTGTTCCATGGATAGCTACCTTACCTTCGGTCAGCGGTACCAGACCAGAACCCACTTCGTCAGCAGCACGGTGCCCCGCGAAGGCGATGACCGTATCCGGCAGAAAGTGCCGGTTGATCTCGTCCACAAATTCCGAAGCGTCCTCCACGTCGTCGCCTGCTATCACAATCTGCATGGAGCTGTTTAGATAGAGATTGGCCGCAGAAAGCATCTGTGTGTGCGCTAACGGGCTCTCTTCCAGCTGCGCTCCAAACGCAAGAAAAAGATCCCTGGCACGTCTCCGCATATCCTCATCATCAGTCAGTGCTCCTATTCGAAGCAGGTTCTCTGCTGCAATCGAGTTTCCCGAGGGAACCGGACCGTCGTAAGCCTCCTTTATGGACGTGAGGATCTCTGTTTCACCGTGGCGATTGAAGAAGAATCCTCCATCCGATGTATCCCAGAAGAGCTCAATCATGGCATCATTCAGTCGGAACGCTTCACGCAGCCATTCGGAATCGTTGCTCGCCTCGTATAAGTCGAGCAATGCCGCTACGAAGAACGCGTAGTCTTCCAGAGTTCCGGGAATCGTTGCTTCGTGGTCACGGTAGCGTCTGCATAGCCGCCCGTCCTTCACAAGATTTTCGAGGATGAACCTGGCTGATGAGGTCGCCGCTTCGAGAAACCGTTTCTCATGCAGCACCCGGTACCCAGTTGCGAATGCCCTGATCATCAGACCGTTCCAGCCGGTCAGGATCTTGTCATCGGTTGCCGGTCGTATCCTCTGGTTACGCGCCAGAAGAAGCTCTTCAATAGCTTCGCGGATCGTATCTTCTCTTTCTGCCGCATCGGATGATTCAGCCTTATGGAGTACACTTTTGCCGCCCTCGAAGTTTCCCTGCGGCGTCACTCCAAAGTAGCGGCAGATCGCATCAACCCTCTCCGCCCCGAGAACTGATCGTACCTCATCAGGCGACCATGCGTAAAACGCGCCTTCAACGCCCTCACTATCAGCATCTATAGCGGAGTAGAAGCCGCCATCAGGGTCGATCATCTCCCGGAGCACCCAGTTAAGCGTCTCTTTTCCGATTCTTGCAAAAGTTGGATCCCCTGTAACCTGATACGCCTCAAGATAAACCCTCGAGAGGAGCGCGTTGTCATATAGCATCTTCTCAAAGTGCGGAACCAGCCAGTGTCGGTCC
>JAUVWP010000117.1 GCA_030604085.1 Methanosarcinales archaeon
ACAGAGATCCCACGATGAAACTCCCTGCCAGCGAAACCGATACAATCCGAACCTGCAGCACATCCTCGATCTGTTGCGCGACCGCGTCAGGCACACCCGCCGGAACGAATGCTACGTTCTCGGTCACTGTGGCGAAGATGCCGAGTACGGTACTGCCATAAAGCGTCAGTTTTCGATCCAGCACACTCTCACCTCTTCAATAAAGCTTTCAGCACCGTATTCGACAGAGACCGCAATCAAGCGAGTTCCGCCTCCACAACACCGTCCTCAAACCGCACGGCACGTACCCTGATACGCCTCGGCGGCTTCTGCGCGCCCCGCCTCCAGATCGCCTCATTGATCGTGCGATCCAGTTTGACGCTCTCGGAATCCGTCTTCATGTGCCGTGTGAGATACGCGCGCACATCTTTTACTGCCCTTGTACTCCGCTTCCATCTGGGCGTGCGCTTCACAGACCGCAGCGGTATCGTGTATATCTGTTCCTTCTCCATCATATTCAATCACTCCTCGGGTTCAATCCTTTATGCTGTTCCGTCTCCAGTGACGTCTCTTCGGATGGGTTGTAACCTTCCGATTCGTCTTCATAATCGCCCAAACAGGAACACGCTGGTTCTGATTGTGTGCCTTTGCGAGCAGTTTCTTCTGTCCTTTCGTTTTTTTGGTCATATAATCACTTCATGTCAGATGTAAATCTGTTAGTATCTTTTCACCTATCAATTCATCGTTTGCATACACTTTGATCACCGCATGGTATGTTCCCGCAATCGAGACTTTCCCGATCTTTGTTTCGACTTTCGCGGGCAGATTAAACTCTGCACACAATTCACGCGACTCACCGCTCTCGATCCGATCGTCGAATTCGAGTGTGTACGTCTCGGTCTTCTCTTCGGCAGACATGCTTTTCATACCAAGGTTAACCTTCCAGTCATCCATCTTGACTGCAGTTGCGGTCATGACGATCTTCTCTTTCGTAACGGTCTCGTTTCCATTGTTAAAGATCGTTATGGTCGCATCAGAGGGAACTCCGAGTTTCAGTTGGGATGTGTCGACCGATTCGACATAAGGACGCTCCGGCGCCACCCATGGGGTCGTTGGTTTCTGTTCGGACGGTTTATCGCCGCCGATGCAGCCGAACGCAGAACATACTATGGCAAGTGTGATAATAATTGCGGCTATGTTTCTTCCTGCGATCTGGTTGCTTGCTTTCACAATTGCTATTGCATCGCTCTATAATATAAAACATTTGAAGCGTTCGGCGTGATGGGTTCGTGACCGGGTGCCAAAGCGATCAAAGCATTTATGTATTACCGGCACGGTATCAGGTATGCAACCATGCCAGCGGGGTAGGGTAGCCAGGATATCCCGTCGGGCTCATAACCCGAAGATCGATGGTTCAAATCCATCCCCCGCTATAATGCACGCAACGAACATCCGACTGCGCGATTTTATTGTTACGGACAATGACTGGATCTTTGCAGCGTCCGGTTACGATCATACCGGTGGCGTGCAAGCAGTCCTCAGATACATACCTGATCAGAACGGCGATCGCGAGATGGGCGGTGTCAGGTACCGCAAACTTGATTTTGACGAGTCTGGCGAGTTTCTGGAGAAGAACCATGCCTCGTGGAAGTTCCGTCTGCCTGAAGATGCGATCTCAAAGGTTCTAAGATCGGACGAGCGCATACCCGCCCTTGCAAAGGAGGATCAGCGGGTCGCTGTGATCATTGACGTGCTTAAGAGTGCTGGAATCCCGGTCGATAAGATGGGGATAACGGGTTCGATGCTTCCCGGATTGCAGATCGAAGGTTCGGATATCGATTTCGTGGTGTACGGGCGATACTGGTTCCTTGCGAGAGATGCAATTTTGCGGGAGATTTCGAGAAACAGAAACAGAGACGGAGATCAAGGCATAGATCGAGACCGAGATTCTGACAAACTCGAGATCACAGAGATCAGCGAGGATATGTGGCACCAGATCTATGCGAAGAGAGTGCCAGAGATCTCGTTTGAGGAATTCTTGGCCCATGAATTGCGGAAAGGGAACCGGGGCATGGTGGGTGATATGTATTTCGACCTGCTCTTTGTCCGTGACTGGGATCAACTGCCAGTTACACAGGAGCGCGGAGCTGATCTGCGGCGGTGCAGCTTGACCGCGCGGGTTCTAAGCGCAGATCTCGCATTCGACAGTCCCGCGGTATACGAGATCGACCATCCGGTCGTATCCAAGATCCTCTGTTACACGCACACCTATGCAGGTCAGGCGCTGGCTGGCGAGGTTGTTGAGGCGCGGGGCATGATGGAAGATGTGCGCGGTCAGAAGCGCCTCGTTGTCGGGACATCGCGTGAGCCGGTCGGCGAGTGGATGCGGTCGCTTGATCTGTTAGGTCGCGTCCCACAGTCAGATGAGTGACGGGCATAATGGGCTAAGCGACACTTGCCGGGAGCGCCCTATAAATTGAGATGGAATTGCGGAATTTTTCGGATCAAACTAATGGTTCACAGAAACTCGACATCGTCATCGATCGGCGCGGTCACGGCAGTTCCATCGTGAGCATCGATCATGATGCTGCCATTCATACCTTTAACCTCCCAGACTGGCAGGTACACAAGTTCCATCTCGAGATCGATGTCCTTTGCCATGGGTCTCACCGTCCTGTGCTCGGTGATGATGGCACCGCCTGATGTGCTGGAGGAGGATACGTTTTTCGTGTTGCTCTCGATCGCATCGTTTAGTATCTCTTCCCGGGCTTCGATTTTCGTCACGGTCGGGCTTTTTATCTCGTAATCCTGACAGGGAACAGATATGGAATCGCATACCTCCTGCAGGTGCTCGTGTTTCTCCCTATTCAAGGCATTGATCGCGCCCGAGCCCTCTGCTAATAGGTGTATCGCCTTTGTCTTGTGCTGCCGGTACGTATCAATGACATAGCTATAATTCCAGAACGGTACAAACTCGATGGCAGCACCGGTTGCACTGCTGACGAACCCCTTCGCAGTCGCGATCGCACGTCTCTCATCCACGCGTATAGCCGCGCATCGAAGCTGCAGCGCATCACGCGAATCGTCCGCGATCTCGATGATCTCTGGCATCTTGCCAGCAGAATACCCCTGATACTCCTGAGACTCATGGTACCCCCGAGGCTCATACTTCTGGTACTCCTGGGGCTCATACTCATGAGACTTCTGGTACTCCTGACCCAGAAGATCGTAACGTGCGTCTTCTGCCTCTGCAAGCATCGCCTTTCCGATGCGGGTCTCGAGTTCGGCACGACCCCACATCCTGATGTTGTACCGATCCGCGAAGAGCGTCATCTGGTCAGTGATCTCGTCGGATATGAAGAGCGCATCGTAAGCCCCCTGCACGGCATCTGCGAAATACCGCAGATCGGTCTCGGTCCCGCCATACTGGACGCAGGTCATCCTCCCGTCCTTCGCAACAACCAGATCGGTTCGCGGATGGGTTCCCCGGATCAGGGGATTCACATCGTACCCCTGCGAGCTTAGAATATTTGTAAGAAGATCGATTAAGATTTGTCTGTTCATCGTCTACACCTCGCACATACACCTACATATTGAGCAGTTCACGGAGGTTGTCGTCCTCCATCGGAGATGGTATCGCTGAATGTTCGCAGTTCATGATCGCTTTCGCAAGCTTGCGGTACACATCTGCGATTGCGGAGTTGGAAGCATTTTCGAGCACAGAGAACCCCTGCCGCTCGCAGTCCTGCACGATATCGTCTTTCGGGATGAATGCAACGAGTTTACTTCCGATTGCCGACGCAAATTCGGTTATGATCTCTTCTTCTCTCGGTACATTCCTTGAATTGCAGATAACGCCGCTAAGCGGCATCTTCAGTTTCAAAAGCCCTTTGCAGATATTGTTTGCCGCATAAATCGGCATGTATTCGCCTGACGAGATGATATATGCCTCGCTAACAAGCCCTTTTCGGATCGGCGCTACAAATCCGCCGCACACGATGTCCCCCGGCACGTCGTAGATCACAAGATCGCTCTCTGTAAGCGCTGTTGTGATCTTCTGCAGTTCTGTGACCGCGACGATGATCCCCCTGCCAGCACATCCGACACCGGGCTCTGGTCCGCCGACCTCGATGCATTTGACGCCCTTGTAACCTTCGTAGACGACATTCTCCTCAGATAGCTCGGCTCCCTGCCGCATCAGATCCATCACCGTTGGAATCCGCCTACCGTTGAGCAGTGTGATTGAGGAATCGCTCTTCGGGTCGCAACCGATGATGGTGACCGAATACCCATCATCCGCGCACGCTGCTGCGACATTTGAGGCGGTGCTGGACTTGCCGATCCCGCCTTTGCCGTAGATCGCTATTCTTCTTGTTCGGTACATGCGTTCTCAAGCGCGGCTATATACTCCTGGTATGCTGCGATCAGATCGGTAGTTTTGTCCATGAAACCATGAACACGTTCGTAAAACTCTTTGATATATGCCTCATCATCAGGATGGTCATCTTCTGACAGTTCCGATATTGATCTGGAGAACTCTGAAAACTCTTTTTCGCGAACATCCACTGCATCACTAAGTTCGAGTAAGACTTCTGTATCCATATTTGCAAATTGCGCTTCCATAGTATTTAATGATGATTAATGGGGGCTATCGTCCTCTCTGGTGTAGGCAACCCTGCCACACTCTGCGCCACGTCCCTGCATCTGAAAATCCATTGCTGATTTTATGCCAACGGCTTCGCTACGCTTGCACTCACAGCACGAATGCCACGAATCGAGTAAATCGGCGGAAAACACTCGGATTTTTAGACAGTGCCGCATTCGGAATCGGTTAATCCGATGGTGAAATTCCGATTTGGCGCAGCCACTCAAGGAAACGGCTTGATTCGCGGATGGGAAACTGAGACGCGGCTGAAGCTTGTGGGGCACAATATCTGAAGAGTTGGAAACCCCCGAGATCATGGGCGACGTGGCCACTGGCGCGGGTTCGGGTGTGCACAAATTTTTGTCCCAAAGCCAGAAAAAACGAAAACTTTATGAGGGGTTGATCGTATTATGCCTTGCTATAAACACAAGGAGGAGGATATTATAGTAGTGAAAAGAAAAAGAATATTGTATGGGCTAACTATGTTAATTGTTGTTCTGACGATTGGTATAGCATTAGCACTAGTACCGCCACCCCCCGCGAATCAGGATCTG
>JAUVWP010000151.1 GCA_030604085.1 Methanosarcinales archaeon
ATCATCTATATCCCCTCAGATATCAGATTACAAGTGATTGGGGATGTGTAAGTATAAATGCTTGGATGGTATTATTTCACAAAAATAATGAGTAGGTCAACAAGTGGCTTAACCGATGACCGATGAAGCTGATCATCAACGACAAAAACGACATGTTTCTGTCACGAATTTGGTAAGATAACTCAAAACTCCCAAATGCTAATTGCAAGGAAGATTCTTTAAAGGGCAATTCTGTATTTTGAATGAACCCCTGTAAATCGGGTATTCCAGAACTTTTTAACTTGTATGGTGCTGGTGAGACGTGCAAACTCCCATCCTCGCTACTAAATAGTTTTGGAGTATCACAATCAATAAAATAGTAATATTCCAACGGCATACAAATATTTCCTTCTTTAAACAGTCTCATTAGTCGAATTACAGGGTCTAAGTAACCATGAACGAGGTTATTTCTAAATTCCCCCATTCCCGAAGGAAAACCGGTTAACGCCCCATCGTTGCCCATTTCAATATCACTTTCGAAAGAATTGTCAATATAATATAACTTATTTTCAGAGCGACAATTAAAGTCCATGAGCTTTTTGTAAATTTCCATGGAGGGGAGACCTTCAAAAGTAGAAAGACGGGTAACGCCTTCTTTCTCAGATATAGCGCGTATCTTAAAACCATGATCTAACCTTACATTTAGGATGGAGGAATCGGTATTCGCTAAAAGACCCATAAAGTGGATCTCCTTTTTAGACATCTTCCCTCCTTGCCATCACACAACTTCCATCCGTACCATGGTAAAGACCGGTCCCCGGATGTCGATCTTCTTGTTGCCGGACGTGATCCACCGGTTCGCATGGGGCTTTATCTCGATATTGATCTCTGACGGAACCTTGACACCCTTGACCCTGACCTCGCAGCCCATACCACATCTTGCCGCGTTCTCGATCTCGCGTGCTGCCTCTGCTGCAAACGCATCGATGAACCTGAAACCGGCAGAGACGCCTTCCGTAAATACCGTGTCCCACTTCTCGATACGCGGCACCCCGAGAACATTGCCATCGTGAACCATAACCTCGTTCATCGCTGCAGGACCGCAGAGTTTCGTCTTCTCTTCTGGCTCGACAACCGTCACCCGAAGATGATTTCCGAACATCTCGCCCTCCCACGCCAGATACTCGCATGGACTCGGATCGCTTCCGTGCTCTTCAGCGACGCGTGCGATTGCGCGCTGTATCGCAAGTCCCGTATCGGTATCAGGGGACTCTCTGGCACAGACCGATGCTGCAAGTTCGTGATCGGTCATCGAGAATTGATCAAACTGTGGATATGAGAGCAATCTGACATCGCTGGCGCCATAGAGGATCATTGCGAGCCGCTCCACGCCAAGACCGAGGTTCATCACCGGATACGGGATCTCGTAAGCAGAAAGTGCGATCGGCGAGTACATGCCAAAGGTAGCAATCTCGATCCAGCCGTCCGCATACTTCGTATCCGAGTCGTGCAGGGCAGGATGGTACGCATAGACCTCGATCTGGGTATCCGGCACATAGTACTTGCTCCGCTTCTCATCTGGCTGGAACCTGAATTCCTCGAACCCGAATTGGGATAACAGAGCCTGGGATACCGCTTTTCCGTAATCAACCGTAACATCTTCGCCCATCGCAACGCATGAGGCTGAGTGGTACGTCATCAACCTGGAAGCGTCCTCTGACTGCTCCCTTCTGAAGCACCTGTCTATCGAGAAGAGGTTCAGCGGAAGATCCTGTTTACCGATGAGTGCTGACAGTGTGATGAACCAGCCGGAAGTCATGTGGCTGCGAAGTGTCTTTCTTGTTGGTTCCGGAACCAATTCCCGAAACTCAGGAAAGACCTGATCGATCATCACCGCAACCTTCGGATCATCGATCTCAAGTTCCCTTGCGAGCACAGGGATCAGGTCATCGCCCTCGATCACTCCTTTCTTGTACGAGTGAAGCACCTGCTTGACCGTTGTCGCGTCGTCTTCGTTTACGTTCCTGCCGATGATCTCACCGATCTTTGCGATCCGTTCATCAGATAGCCCGACATCAGGACGCGGCAGCCCTGCGAGATAGAAACACCGATCCAGAACCGCTTGTGCCTCCGACCCGAATTGGCGGTACACCTCCCGATCCTCGACTATGAGTGGGTTCATCGTCTCGGAAAATCCCATCCTGAGATACGCCTCCCTGAGGCGATGTGTAGTCTCAAAGATCGGGTGTGGCTTCCCATAATCGAATTTGAGGTGCGGGTATGACTGATTGATCCCGGGAACCGGGATTATCTCCTTACCACGGTTCCATGTCTCTTCAAAGTCCTGCGCTGCTGATTTCCTGATTTCATCCGGATCGAACTTCATTGTGCGGTACTTATCCCCAATCACAGTTAAACGATTTGCCGAAATGGCCGGGGTGGGCGAAGAAGAGGATGCGAAGCCCGGATGCCACCGCGCGACCTGCTAACCACCGTTCCCGCGGATGTTACTGAAATGGGCTCGCTGCGATTCGAACGCAGGATCCCCGCCGTGTGAAGGCGATGTTATAACCGACTAGACCACGAGCCCATGATCTGGTTGTCTGGAAATGGGTCTATGGAGATATAAATATTGCTGTTGGTGGGGTGGTCTCGAGTCACCGACCCCGTGATAAATCACGGGGCATCCCGCGGGGATCGCGTGTTGGCGTAAGCGCTATAGTATGGGGGGGGTGGGCTGGTATGTATTGGCTGAATACCTGAATTTTGCTAATGTTCCGCGGATGTATGAACACGCGAGCGAAGCAAGCAATTTGGGCTAGGGGCGTCAGCCCTGAGCCG
>JAUVWP010000125.1 GCA_030604085.1 Methanosarcinales archaeon
CATGAAATACATAGCAGTGATCGCCAGCATGGTACTGTGCACATCGGCATAAGCATCTGGGTGCATCACTGAAGATAATGATACTGATGATAACGAGGCGCACAAAATGACGGATCTTAGCAATAAAACGATACTGATAGTTATCGCGCCATCGGATTTCAGGGACGAAAAACTGTTTGTACCAAAGGATTTTTTCGAGAAGAACGGGGCAGAGGTCGTGATAGCATCTGATAAGAAAGGAACAGCGAGAGGGATGCTTGGCGGGACTGCACCTGTCGATCTTTCCGTATCCGAAGTCGATATCAGCGATTATGATGCCGTCGTCTTTGTCGGGGGATCAGGCGTCGAATCGCATAAACTCTACGAGAATGATGCGTACCTGAAACTGGCAGCGGATGCGGACAGTTCCGGAAAGGTCATCGGTGCGATATGTCTCGGTCCGATGGTTCCTGCAAGCGCGGGCATCCTGTCAGGAAAGGACGCAACCGTCTTTGAAAGCGGCATATCACACATCACCGTGAAGGGTGCAAAGTACACAGGAGCGGAAGTGACCCGGGATGGCAGGATCGTTACCGGGGAAGGTCCTCATGCGGCAGAGGAGTTTGCACGGACGGTTGCCGGAGCATTGACACTTGGGTGATTGAGAATCCATGACACCACACCTCGATCCATGGGCATTTGCCGGCATTGACGACTATTCGAAGTTATTCGAGGAGTTCGGGATACAACCATTCGAGGAGCTCCTCCCGCATGTCCCGGATCCGTGTCCGTTCATGCGAAGGAGGATCATCTTCGGGCACAGGGGCTATGAGCCCGTACTGGACGCGATCGTCAACGGCAAGCCCTTTGCGGTGATGAGCGGTTTCATGCCATCCGGGAGAAACCATCTCGGAAACAAGATGGTGATGGAGGAGATCATCTGGCATCAGCGCATGGGCGGCGATGCATTCGTCGGGATTGCCGATATGGAGGCGCATTCGGTCCGCGGGATGTCGTGGAAGGACTGCCGGAGGATCGGGGTCGAGGATTACGTCCTCAGTCTGATCGCGCTCGGATTTGAACCTGACGGACATATCTATTACCAGTCAGAGTGCTCTGATGTGCGCGATCTTGCATTCGAACTCGGCACGAAGACGAATGTGACCGAACTCTCCGCGATCTACGGATTCAGCGGCGAAACGAGCATCGCACACCTACAGAGTGCGCTTGTGCAGAGCGCTGACATACTCCAGCCGCAGATCGGGAGATATGGCGGTCCAAAGCCGGTCGTGATCCCGGTCGGCGCTGATCAGGACCCGCACATCAGGCTCGTGCGCGGGCTTGCAAGCAAGATGCGGATGTTCCGGTGCGAGATCAGGTCGGTTCGCGATGTGCAGCATTACACAAGTGTAGAGAGTGCAGAAGGGATGCGGATATCCAAGCATGAGGTCTACGAGAGCACCGGGCAGTACATCAGCGTGCGCGGCAAATCCGCACCGAAGGCAGCATTATCAGCAGTGGCATCAGCCATCAATAGCATGGGTTACGATGTGAAGCAGCACGAAGAGCATCTCGATATCTTTGTAGATAGCGTCGACGACAAAGTCATTACAGGCAGCGTCGATGCACGTCTCTTCGAGATGATCGAATCTGTCGTGCAGAGAACCGAGATCGCGTTTGGGGGCTACGGGTTCGTGCCGCCGGCAGCGACCTACCACAGGTTCATGAGCGGACTTCAGGGCGGAAAGATGTCAAGCAGCGTTCCTGAGAGTATAATCGCGCTGACCGAGCCGCCAGAGGATGCCTTCGCGAAAGTGAAGAATGCAAAGACCGGCGGCAGAATGACGCTTGATGAGCAGAAGCGGCTCGGCGGGGAACCTGATAAATGCACAGTGTATGAACTCCTGTTATTCCACCTGATACCAGATGATAAGGAGATCGTGGAGATCTATCATGAATGCAAGAGCGGAAAGCGGATGTGCGGACCGTGCAAGGCGTACGCTGCCGAACTGATGGCTGATTTCCTGCGTGGTCACCAGGAAGAGCGTGAGATTGCGAGGGAGCGGCTCGACGAGTACGGGCTTGCTTGAGGGGGTGTGGGGTGCGATATCTCGCCTCATGAGGTCCAACGCCGGATGCTCACAACTTTTGATTTTCTGCCGGTTTGATTGAATCTTGTTCTCGATTGGGGGGCGCAGGTATAATTTAAAAAGGTAGAAACGATATTTTTAAGTGCGATTCAATATGTTGCATTGGAAAGGAATTGGAAATGGCAATTAAGAAAAGTGAATTATACAGCTCTCTTTGGAAAAGCTGTGACAAGTTAAGGGGTGGAATGGATGCCTCGCAATACAAAGACTATATTCTGGTCTTATTGTTTGTTAAATATGTATCAGACAAATACGCAGGCGAAAAGTATGCCTCAATTGAAATTCCAAAAGGTGGCAGCTTTCATGACATGGTTGCCCTGAAAGGTAAAAAAGACATTGGCGAAGGAATCGATAAAATCATAGCAGCGCTGGCAGAAGCCAATGGGTTGAAAGGTGTAATTGATGTAGCTAGTTTCAACAACTCGGACAAGCTTGGCAAAGGTAAGGAGATGGTCGACAAGCTTTCGGAGCTTGTAGGCATTTTCCAAGATGAAAGCCTTGATTTTAGCAAGAACAAAGCAGACGGTGACGATATTTTAGGTGATGCCTACGAATACCTGATGAGGCATTTTGCTACCGAATCGGGTAAAAGCAAGGGGCAGTTTTATACCCCTGCTGAAGTGTCGCGGGTAATAGCAAAGGTTATCGGAATCAGTCAGGCGAAAAGCCAGGACCAGACTGTTTACGACCCTACATGTGGTAGCGGTTCATTGCTGCTAAAAGCTGCTGATGAAACACCTCAAGGCATTACCATCTATGGGCAGGAGAAGGATCTTGCAACGACTGCACTGGCAAAAATGAACATGATCTTGCACGGTAACGAAACAGCAGCACTCGATATACAGCAAGGCAACACTCTATCAGATCCGCTTCACACAAATGCTGACGGAACGCTAAAAACCTTTGATTTCGCAGTTGCCAATCCTCCCTTTTCTGACAAAGCGTGGAGCACTGGATTTGACCCGGCAAATGACCTGTATGAACGCTTCATGAGTTATGGCATTCCACCAGCCAAGAATGGCGATTATGCTTTTTTGTTGCATCTCATCCGTTCACTCAAAAGCGCAGGCAAAGGGGCAATAATTTTGCCGCACGGCGTGCTCTTTCGTGGCAATGCCGAGGCAGACATACGCAAGAATATTATCCGCAGAGGATTTATCAAGGGCATTATCGGCTTGCCTGCAAACCTCTTTTATGGCACAGGTATTCCTGCCTGCATCATTATAGTTGATAAAGAGAATGCCGATAGCCGCAAAGGCATTTTCATGATAGATGCCGGCAAGGGTTTTGTGAAGGACGGCAACAAGAACCGCTTGCGTGAGCAGGATATTCATAAGATTGTGGATGTATTCAATAAACAGGCAGAAGTTCCCAAATACTCCCGTATGGTAACAGTAGAGGAGATCGAACGAAACGAGTACAACTTAAACATCCCTCGCTATATCGATAGCCAGGAAGCTGAAGACATTCAGGACATTGAAGCTCATTTGCTGGGCGATATTCCAGAGCAGGATATCGATGATCTGGAAAACTATTGGCAAGTGTGTCCAACGCTTAAAGATGCGCTGTTTACCAAAAGCCAAAGAGAAGGCTATCTTAAACTGAAAATACCACAGGATGAAATTAAGCACACCATTTTTTCGCATCCCGAATTCGTGAGTTATATTCATGAGGCGGATGTCGTTTTCAGTGAGTGGCAAAAGGTAAATGAACCAATTCTCAAACGTGCTGGCATCGATACCAAGCCTAAAGTAGTGATCCACAACTTATCGGAAGGTATTCTCCAATCGTTTGCCGATATAAATCTCGTTGATAAGTACGATGTCTATCAGCATCTTATGACCTACTGGATAGAGACCATGCAAGACGATGCGCATTTGATTGCGGCGGATGGCTGGAAAGCTGAATTGTCCCCCGTTAAAGGAAAGAAAAATGAATGGGACAGTGACCTGTTGCCCAAGCAATTGGTGATCGACCGGTACTTTGCCGCAGAACAAAATGCCATCGAGCAACTGGAATCCGACCGTGATGCCAAAAGCCTCCGGATGGAAGAGATGGAAGAAGTAAAGACTGATAAGGGCAAGATAAGCAAGGGCAATGTGCAAAAGCGTATCAAAGAGATTAAGGGGGATATTGATGCCGATGCTGCCGAAGAACTGGGCGTATTAGAGGCGTATTTGAAGCTGATGGGAGAAGAAGCGAATGCCAATAAGAAAATCAAAGACGCAGGGAAAGCATTGGATAAACAGGTAATGGATCGGTACAAGGTGCTCACGGAAGACGAGGTCAAGATCATGGTGGTGGCTGATAAATGGATGGCTGCCATTAGCCAAGATGTCAAGACCGAGATGGAACGTATCTCACAACGACTTGCCCGGCGCATTAAGGAGCTTGCAGAACGCTATGCTACGCCTATGCCTGCGATGAATGCACACGTGGATGAACTGGAGATGAAGGTGAATGGGCATTTGGAGAAGATGGGGTTTGAATGGACATGAATGCAATTTCTAATGGGGATGGCGGAATTTTTGCAACAACTTGTTGCAAAACTGTTACAAGTGGGAAACAGCCCGTTTC
>JAUVWP010000077.1 GCA_030604085.1 Methanosarcinales archaeon
ACGGATAATTGTGCGACTCCCAGGAGATAGATCGTTGCAAGACCCGCGATCATAGCGCCGATCGCGGCAAGCGTACTTCTGCCAAATGTTTCGGTAACCAATCCTGTGACGAATGCGCCAGGGATGAATCCGATGAGATATCCGCCTGTCGGTCCAAGAATTACCCCGATTCCTGACAAACCGCCTGAAAATACAGGAAACCCGATGATCCCGAGCATCACATACACGATCATGCTCATCCCTGCCCACTTGCTTCCAAGCAGCAGCCCTGCAAGCAGCACAAAGAAGACCTGGAGAGTGATCGGCACAGGGCTTACCGGGATCGGGATTCTTATGAACGCACCGATCGCGGTCATGGCTGCAAACATGGATGCATAAATCATCGGTCTTACGCTGGTCTGCTCATGCATGGTATCGATCCGGTTGTTAACCTGTTTTGTGATGGAGGTTGACAGTGGTATTAAAGTTTGCGGATCGACGCGGCGGTCGTGGCTTATGGCGACCGGCGCAAGACATAAATCGTTATGTGCATGATCGAGTAACTTGCGGGTGAGCTCGGTGTAATCAGTGTCAATGGCTGCGTCGCTATGGTGGACCGTTTCTGACCGGCACACCATCATGTTTTAATAGCATCATGCTAAAGTTGATTTTAGCATCCGTTTAGTAATACACCAATCGGAGGTAACAACAAGACAATGAGCTCAGAAATGTGCATCGTATGCGGACTTCCCAGGGAACTATGCATCTGCGAGGAAGTAGCAAAGGAACAGCAGTGGATCACGATCAAGGTGAAGCGGCGCAGATATGGAAAAGAGGTCACGGTCATCGATGGGATCGACTCGCATGAGATCGATCTGCATGAACTCTCGACCTACCTGAAATCCAGATTTGCATGTGGTGGGACTGTGAAAAACGAGACCATAGAACTGCAGGGCAACCACAAAGACCGCATAAAGGGTATATTGATAGATAGAGGTTTTTCAGCCAGTCAGATCAAAACATAACATCATAGCATGAAGCGAATCTATCTGGACCACGCTGCCACCACTGCGGTGGATCGCGAGGTCGTGCAGACGATGATGCCCTATTTTACAGAGACGTATGGCAACGCATCAAGTCTGCACTCGTTTGGCAGGGATGCCAGAAATGCGCTTCATTCTTCAAGGCAGACAGTTGCGGACGCACTGGGCGCACACGCAAACGAGATCATTTTTACATCGGGCGGCACCGAATCCGATAATCTTGCACTGAAAGGAGTCGGAAAGGGGCATATCATCACCAGTTCAATCGAACATCCTGCGATACTAAGCACATGCAAGTATCTGGAGGATCATGGTTGTGGTGTCACGTACGTGCCAGTCGATTCAGATGGCATGGTCGATCCGGGCGACGTTGAATCCGCGATCACCGATGACACAACACTGATCTCGGTGATGCATGCAAACAACGAGATCGGCACGATCCAGCCGATCGGAAAGATCGATTCCATCGCAAAGGATCACGGAATTCTGTTCCATACCGATGCGGTCCAGTCGTTTGGTAAAACAGAGATCGATGTGCAGAAGATGAATATCGACCTCTTATCAATCTCCTCGCACAAGATCTACGGTCCGAAAGGGGTTGGCGCCCTATATATCAGGAAAGGCGTCAAGATCGAACCTCTGATACACGGAGGCGGACACGAGATGGGTATGCGCGCAAGTACCGAGAACATCCCCGGAATCATTGGCTTTGCAAAGGCTGCATCGCTTGCCGTCGAGCGGTTCGAACAGGATACCAGGCATCTAACAGGGCTGCGGGATATGCTGATTGCCGGAGTGATGGATTCCATCGATGACGTAATCTTAAACGGTCACCTGACAGAGCGACTCCCGAACAACGCGAATCTCCGGTTTGCGTTTGTGGAGGGCGAATCGCTCCTGATGCATCTCGATATGAAGGGGATTGCGGTATCCACGGGATCTGCGTGCTCTTCGGCATCACTTGACCCGTCGCATGTGCTGCTTGCGCTCGGGCTTGCTCCGGAGGATATTCACGGATCGATCCGGTTCACGCTTGGAAGAGAGAACACTGAAAGCGAGATTAAGTATGTGCTCGAAGTGCTGCCAGAGATCGTCGGCAAACTGCGTGCCATATCGCCGCTTGCAGGGGGGTGACCGAGAGAATGGACTACAGCGAGAAGGTGCTGGATCATTTCGCCAATCCCCGAAACATCGGCGAGATTTCCGATGCTGACGGGGTCGGGACAGTGGGCAATCCGACCTGTGGGGACATGACCACGGTTTACATCAGGGTCAAGGATGGCAGGATCACTGATATTAAGTTTAAGACCTTTGGATGCGCCGCGGCGATCGCAACAGCGAGCATGACGACCGAACTTGCGCTTGGAAAGACGCTTGACGAGGCGCTTGCCATAGGCAGGAACGATGTTGCTGATGCGCTCGACGGGCTGCCTCCTGTGAAGATGCACTGCTCGAATCTTGCTGCTGATGCGCTTCATGCTGCGATTGAGGCGTGTATGGCGAAGTAAACCCGGCGGGAGATACGTATAACGTATATGGTTTGAGAAAAGATCGAGTTCACCCACCCCTTACGCCAGAAACGATCTTCTCATACTCTTTTTTGCTGAGCCTGAAGCCGGCAGACATGAGGTCATCGATCGACCGCTTTAAATCGAGTTTTCCATCCTCTGCCGCCAGTAATAATAGACCGATCGTTCCGGTTATCTTGATTCCGAGCGATCTTGCGATCCGCCTGCCATCACCGTCATCGAGGATCAATAACGCATTCTTTTCCCTTGCAAGTACTATGGCTTCTGATTCGCCTTTGTCTAGTGTCGTGCAGAGAGAATCGACTGCAATTTCATTCGTAATTGCCACCACTTTTATCCAATCCATGGATTTAACCTCTTTTGCACCAGATAACCCCTCGCCACGCGTTACTACTTCATCATATACCTCGCATGGGATGTGAACTTCTGAAAAGTATTCTCTCAACAGGTTTAGCTTTCCGATTCGTGAAAGCGCGATAAGCGGCGTAGAATTGCAAATAACAATCATCATCTACCCAATGCTTCTTTTAGCGTCTCAAGGTCTTTTTCTGCATCTTTTGCAGTATAATCTATCGGGATGCCTTTTTCATTCAATAACAGAACCATCTCCCACTTATTCCGCACACCGGCAACTTCCGCTGCCTTTCCGAGCGATAATTTGCCTTCCCTGTATAGTTCTGCAGCCAGTGAATGTCTGATGAACATACCAAGCTCACCCTCTTTGACTCTCGCTGCCGCCATGAATGAACCCGGCAGATCGATTGTTGCTACCATTGTTTCCATGAGACTCACCATTATCTTCTGTTCTATTGGAGTATACTACTCCGTATAAGTTTAAATCTTCTGAATATGTGGAAATCTTCGGGTTCAGGGCATACAAAAATCCAAAGAACGAAGATCGACAAGCACTATATCCCCTCCACGCCCCATAATCCACCATGCACAAAGTCATCGACGACATACTAACCTCCACCCGGCGCAGGGTTGCGGATCTCCATGCCGCAGACACCGATGCACCAAAAAAGATCGAGCACCGGGACATTATACCGCTGATACAACTGCGAAAGCGCGAGAACCGGATCCCTGTGATTGCGGAAGTGAAACCCGGCTCGCCAACCACTGACAAGCGCGAGATAACTCCTGGTGATGCTGCAAGGATTGCACAGGAGATGGAGGCAGCAGGTGCTGTTGCGATCTCGGTTCTGACCGAGCCAGCGTTCTTTAGCGGCAGCATGGAGAATCTTTCTGCGGTTCGAAGAGCAGTCAGTATCCCGGTCCTGAGAAAAGATTTTATAATCGATGAGAAACAGATATACGAAACCGAGAGTGATTTGATTCTATTGATCGCTGGCATACTTGGGAATGATCTCGAACGGTTTGTCGATCTCTCTATTACGCGTGGAATAGAGCCGCTTGTTGAGGTACACGACAAAGCCGAACTTGCTGATGCACTGAACACAGAAACAAGGATCATAGGCGTGAACAACAGAAACTTAAATACATTGACTGTGGATTTATCAACATCCGAGCATCTGGTTCCGTTGATACCTGCCGACAGAATCATCATCAGTGAAAGCGGGACCCGGGGTCCTGCGGATGCTGTGCGTATGATCCGGGCAGGCGCTGATGCGATCCTTGTCGGGACTGCGGTCATGGATGCTCCGTATGATCGGACGTTGGAACTGGTCGACGCGCTCTGACGCGGGAATTTGATGATTGGTGATATCATGAAAGAGAAAGGAAAGATGCCGGAACTTACCAGGGTCACGGATTACATCTGGGACATTCCGATCGATTATATGGAGAAGATGCGGGTGCCCGGCAGATTATTCCTGTCCCCTACTCTGCTCAAGGGGCTTGAGAGCAGCACCCTGAATCAGACCGCGAACGTCGCAACCCTGCCCGGCATCCAGAAGTACTCGATGGCGATGCCGGACGCTCACCCTGGATACGGATTTCCGATAGGAGGTGTTGCTGCGTTCGATTCGGAGGAGGGTGTGATCAGCCCGGGTGGGGTCGGATTTGATATTAACTGCGGCGTCCGCGTCATCCGCACAAACCTGACCGAAAACGATGTCCGCCCGAAGATCAGGAAGTTAGTGGATGCGCTCTTCAGAAGCGTCCCGTCAGGCGTCGGCGCAAAGAGCAAACTGAAGGTGTCGGATTCTGAGTTACGAAGTGTATTCGAGGATGGTGCGGGATGGGCGGTCGAGCAGGGCTACGGCGTCAGTGAGGATCTCGAGCACTGCGAGGAGAACGGGGGGATCGACCTTCCCGGAGAGCTTAAGGTGAGTGATAAGGTGATGAAACGGGGAAGACCGCAACTCGGGACACTCGGAAGCGGGAATCACTTTCTTGAGGTGCAGTGCGTCCGCGAAATCTATGATCAGGACATTGCAGATGCGTTCGGCATCCACAAGGGTGACATCACCGTGATGATCCACTGCGGTTCAAGGGGCGCAGGGCACCAGATCTGCACAGAACACCTGCGGGTGCTCGAAAAGGCTGCGCGGAAGTACGGGATCGAACTCGTGGACCGGCAGCTTGCATGTGCGCCTGTGCAGTCCAAGGAGGGGCAGGAATACTTCGCCGCGATGTGCGCAGGCGCAAACTACGCGTGGGCGAACCGGCAGGTGATCACCCACTGGGTTCGGGAGACGTTCCACCGGTTCTTCGGAAGCGACATCGAGATGGATCTCGTCTATGATGTGGCGCACAACGTTGCAAAACTCGAAGAGCACACGATCGATGGCAAGCCAAGGATGGTGTATGTGCACAGGAAGGGTGCGACCCGGGCGTTTCCTGCCGGACATCCTGACGTCCCGAAGGCGTACCGGAGCGTCGGGCAGCCGGTGCTGATCCCTGGAAGCATGGGAACGCCTTCATACATCCTCTGCGGCATGGAGCGTGCGATGGAGCTCACGTTCGGGAGCGCATGTCACGGCGCAGGCAGGGTCGGGAGCAGGAAGGCGGCACTACGGAAGTATAAGGGGGCGCAGATCGAGAAGGAACTTCTCGCGAAAGGAATCACTGTGAAAGCGACGCATCCGAGCGTGCTTGCAGAGGAGGCGCCAGCGGTCTACAAATCGAGCGCTGACGTCGTTGATGTCGTGCATCAGTTAGGGGTTGCGTGCAAGGTCGCGCAGGTCGTACCGATCGGGGTTGCGAAGGGATAAGTAGATGGCGAGAGCATCACATCGGCAAAAGACATAAAACGTGCGACACCTATTTCTCTGAAATGTTTCTCAAATTCAAAAGCGAAGTCGAGTCCGTGCTAAAAAAGGCACTCGACGCGTCCGGTTACCAGATTGACGACCTCCACATCGAGGAATCCGCACACGCTGATCTTGCATCGTCGCTTTCGTTCAGATTGGCATCGGAATACAGGCAAAGTCCGGCAGCCATCGCGGACGTTATCGCGGATGCGATTACGATCCCAAAAGACTCACTAGTCGGAGACGTGCAGACAGTGGGTGCGTATATCAATTTCTTTGCCAGCAGAAAGTTCATAGACGATACCGTGCACGAGATCTTTGAGAAGAAAAAACGCTACGGCACAGGTTCCGGGAAAGGGAAGGTGATCATCGAACACACCTCCGCAAACCCAAACGGTCCGTTGCATGTCGGACACATCAGGAATTCGATCATTGGCGACACCCTCGCAAGGATTTTGAAGACGGCTGGCTATGATGTGGAAATCCAGTACTATGTCAATGACATGGGCAGGCAGGTTGCAATCGTTGCGTGGGCGATGGATCGTTTTGAATTTGATGGTCAAAAGAAGGCGGATCATGCCATCGCGGATGTGTACATCCGTGCAAATCGGGAACTCGGGGAGGATCCTGACCTGGTCTGCCAGATCGATGAACTGATGCAGGGAATCGAACGTGGTGACGCAGAGATGATCGAGCGGTTCAGCAGTGCCACTGACCTTGCAGTCTCAGGGATCACGTCCACGCTCAAGCGGATGAACGTCCATCATGACCGGTTTGTGCACGAGTCCATGTTTGTGAAAGGCGGCGAGGTATCCGCCCTTGTAGGAGAACTTAAGGAGCTGGGACTTACCGAAATGGCAGATAGTGCTCTTGTGGTCCCGATGCCGACATTCGACAAGGATCTTGTGATCCTGCGGAGCGACCAGACATCAGTCTACGTGACACGTGATCTTGCATATCACCGGTGGAAGGCGGAACAGTGCGACCGCATGATCGATGTTCTTGGCGCTGATCACAAACTCATCTCCAACCAGTTGTGCTACGTTCTAAGCGCGTGTGGGGTAAAAGAGCCAGAGATCGTTATTTTCGAGTTCGTATCCCTTCCTGAGGGGTCGATGAGTACCCGCGCAGGCAAATTCATCTCCGCAGACGAACTGCTCGACGAGGTCGAGAAACAGGCACTAATAGAGGTCACGAAGCGCAGACCCGATGCAGAAGAGGATTTCAGAAACCATGTCGCAAAAGAGGTCGGCATCGGTGCTGTCAGGTACGATATCGTGAAGGTCACACCAGAGAAGGCGACGACCTTTGACTGGGAGAGTGCGCTTGACTTCGACAAACTCGGAGCGCCGTTCATACAGTACTCCCACGCAAGGGCGTGCAGCATCTTAAGAAAAGCATCGCACGTCCCTGAATCGATCGACCCTGCCAGACTTTCGGGGGATGCCGAGATCTCGTTTGTGAAAGAGCTTGCCAGGTTCTCTTATGTGATCGATCTTGCGTCAAGGGAGTTGAAACCGCACATCGTGGCGATCTATGCACGGGAACTTGCTGAGGAGTTTAACCAGTTCTACAGGCTATCTCCGGTCTTGAGCGCGCCCGATGATGTGCGTGATGCCCGCATCGGGCTTGTCGAGTGCGCACGGATCGTGCTTGCAAGTACGCTTGGTGTGCTCGGGATCGCTGCGCCAGAATCGATGTGATCCTTCCACCAACGAGGATGCGGCTCGAACACTCTCAGGCAAGTTTACAGCCCATCGACGAAAAGTTTATGCCATATCTGATAGCCATTGGTAAAACCAAGCAGATATGTGCTAAAACAAATAAGTTGATTACCATGGGATTCCCGAAGATGTCCCTTGCGATCAGCACGCGCGGAGACATTATATCACCGTGCACACAGCGCGCAAAACAATCAGGCGCCTCTCACTCATGTGAGATCATCTATGCTCTGTTGGAGGGTCAATGCACCGAGTGAGTATGGTGTGCATTGTCGCGCTGCTTGTTCTGGCGTGTTTCTCCGGCGTTTCGGCTGCTGACAGCTGGCACCAGTTCCAGAAAGACTCCCTGAACACTGGAATCACATCGGACGCCACACCAACAGCCGACCCCGTGCTCGTGTGGAGTGCGTTTACGCACACGAGCGAGTGTGGAACTGGAATCGATGCACCCCCCATAATCGCAGGAGATCTTGTATATGTGTATGACGTAAATGGCACACTACAGGCATCTGATAGGATAAACGGTACTCTGATATGGCGTAACGAGACTTCTGTCGGGTTCCAATCATCAACTCCGGCGTATGGAAACGGAAAGATATTTGTTGCATCAAGCGCAGGTGATATGTACGCATTCAACGCAGCAACAGGTGAAGATCTCTGGAAGAAACATGTGACTGACAGGAACTTCGAATGTCCGGTAACGTACCATGACCATAAGATCTATGTCGGGGAGGGGCTCTCTGGCGGTGTCAGAACAAAATATTACTACTGCTATGACGAGAACGGAAACGAACTCTGGAAACACGCAACCGATGACACCGCGGGGTTTCTGTGGTGCGGTGCATCGGTCGTAGAGAACTACCTTGTGTACCCGGTGCATGAGGGGGGACTGATAAGCGTTTATCTTGAGAACGGAACTCTCAGAGACGAGATCGATCTGAAATCCGGTCTTTCGTTCAGACGTTCCGATCTCGGGCGCATCCGTGCGTCCGTGTCATACCATGACGGGTATGTGTACACAACATCTGAAAAATCGCAGACGATCGGATACGTGTGGAAGGTCAGGTTCGAGGACGGGCGGTTCATCGATGATGGCTGGAGTTCTCGTATCGGGTTTTCGACATCAACGCCTGTGATTC
>JAUVWP010000122.1 GCA_030604085.1 Methanosarcinales archaeon
AAAGGCGATTAAGTATTATGAGCAGGCTCTCTCGATTGATACTGAGGTGTATGGCAAAAAGCATCCAGACGTGGCAACAGATCTCAACAACATCGGCGGGGCATGGGATGATCTTGGCGATCCAAGAAAAGCGATCGAGTACTATGAGCAGGCGCTCTCAATTGATATTGAGGTGTATGGCGAAAGGCATCCTGCGGTGGCAACAGATCTCAACAACATCGGTCTGGCATGGGGTCGCCTTGGCGATCCAAGAAAGGCGATTAAGTATTATGAGCAGGCTCTCTCGATTGATACTGAGGTGTATGGCAAAAAGCATCCAGACGTGGCAACAGATCTCAACAACATCGGCGGGGCATGGGGTCGCCTTGGCGATCCAAGAAAAGCGATCGAGTACTATGAGCAGGCGCTCTCAATTGACCGGGAGGTGTATGGCGAAAGGCATCCCAATGTGGCAACACGACTCAACAACATCGGTCTGGCATGGTATACATTCGGTGATTCGCGACGTGCGAAAACATACCTTCAGCAGGCGTACAGCATATTTCGAGAGTTTTATGGCGATGAGCATCCTCGTACCCGAAATGTGAAAAGGGGGATGGATGTCTTGAAAGGATGAGGGTTTCCTGATCAGCAACCAGTTAGATCTCGACCGTCCCGTCAAACACCCGCACAGCAGTCCCCTCCATAAACGCCTCGCCGTCAGCCGCTAATGATATGCGCAAACACCCTCCAGCAGTATGCACAACCACCCGGTCGCCGGTCTTCCCGGTTTTGTGCGCAACATAAGCGGATGCGACCGCGCCTGTGCCGCAACTCAATGTCTCGCCCTCGACACCGCGCTCATACGTCCTGATCGTGATCTCAGAAGCGTTCTCGACCTTAACAAAGTTCACGTTCGCGCCCTTTGGGAACACGGGCGCATACCTGATCGCTGGCGCAATCTCATCGATCGCAATCGCCAGATCGTCCACGAAGATGATAGCGTGTGGGACTCCGGTATTTGTCGAATAAACCTCGTATCCCTCGAGATGTTCGATGCCGCCAGATGCGGGCGTGCCCATATTCACCTTTATCCATTCAGAGTCGAGATCGACCTCCATTATGCCTGCAAGTGTCTCGACGGCAGAAGCCCCTGTTATGTAGCCTTCGTCGATCGCGTACCTGACAAGACACCTTATGCCGTTTCCGCACATCTCTGCCTCTGATCTGTCTGGCTGGAAGAGCCGCATCCTGATGTCTGCGCAATCGGAATTCGTTAGGAAGAGAACGCCGTCTGCGCCGATCCCGAACCTGCGGTCACAGTATGTGGCAGCGAAACCGGGTTTGTCCGGGATAACCTCGCCATCGTATTCGTCGATTAATATAAAGTCGTTTCCGTTTCCATGCAACTTCGCAAATCTGATCATGATACCACGTCACCTGCCATAACCCTGCTCTCTCCACCGATCTTTTCAACTCGAATCACGTTCTCGTACTTCTCATTGAATGTATCGTCGTGCGATATGACAAAAATCTGTTTGAATCCGGATATGTTGAGTATCTGCTCTGAGAGTTTCTCTCTGCGTATCTCGTCCATGTTCTGGGTCGGTTCATCGAGGAATACGACATCGCATCCGGATAGTATCTTCAACAAGGCGAAACGTACAGCAAGCGAGGAACTCATCTGCTCTCCGCCGCTTAATTGGTTGAATCCCTTCTCTTCTCCGTGTTCTGTGATTGTGATAGCATAATCATGCGTCCACCGGAGTTCCTGCGTATAATCATTGATGATCTCGCAGTATATCCGGTTAGCTTCTTCTCCTATGTTTTTAATGAGTTTGCCTGCTATTATCTGGGCAGAATCCTTAAGCGTGGTTCGTATGAACTCGATATAGTTAAGAAATCCGTTCTTCGATTCACACTCTTCTTTCAACTGCTCCTTTTGCCTGATCAGGGATTCCATATCGTTAAGTTCCTTTTCCAGTTCTCGAAGATTCTTTAACGTCATATCGTACTCAGTCTTCTTGCTGTTGAATTTTATATTCTTCTCCTCGTGCTCCTTCTTTATCTGTTCAAACTCATGCTCATCGAACATGGATTTGCATTCGTCCAGACTCCTGACACGATCCTCTTTTTCGGATGCCTTCTTTGAAATTTCCCGGTTCAATTTGTCGCTTATGTTCCGGTAGCTATCCACCTTTCCTGCATTCTTCTCATTCTGCAGGTATTTCCGGTAATGCGGTTCGCAACCTTCCAACAGCTTCCTTATCTCTTTTTCCATCGGATCAATGTCTGAAAATTCGGACAATCCCAGCTTTATCTCGAATAACCCGGATTCCTCCAGTTTTATTCCATTCTCATCGATCTTGATCTTATCTATCTCTTTTATCTTCGCGTCTGCCAGCGTAGAGACCTTCGATGCCTGCCGGTCAGGATCATTCAGTTCTTTCAGCCGGGTTTTCATGATCTCTCCTGCCTTTTTCATCTTCTCGGCAAGTTCCGCATCAGGAATGGAGATCACGTAGGGAGCGTACCGTTCTGAGAATATTTTATGAGATTCATCCATCTGTGTCTGGCGCTGCTGCAATTTATCCTGCACATCCGACTTTCCCTTCAGCTCTCCTTTCATCTCTGATATTTTTGATTTATTCTGCTCCATTCTTTTTACCGGGTTGTTTAACTCTTTTAACTCCGTTTCTATGAGTTTAAGTTCACCTTCTATTGAATCCAACTCCTTCTTCTTTTCACTGAGCTTATCTTCGAAATAATCAGAAAAACTTGTGACCGCAACACATTTGACCCCATCTAAAATCGGACACTGGTTTGTCTCCCCGGTTTCCATCTTCTTTTTCCGGATGCTTTTTATTTCCGAGTTTACCGCGGATTTCTTTCCGGTTATAATCTGCTTTCTGCTTTCGAGTTCTTCCTGTCCCTTCACATCAGGTTCAATCCCTTTCTGTTCTCTTTCAAGTTCTTCCAACTTCTTTGAAAGCGTTCCAAACTCTTTCATCGATCTCTTCAGATCACCAATCTCGGATTCTATCTGTTTAACATCCCTTATCCTGCCCTCTATCTCTTTTATCTCTTCTTCGAGCGCTTTCTGCTCATTTACCGCAGGTCCGATCTCTTTTAACTCCTTCCGGTGATCTTCCACCTCTTTTAACAGATTTTTCTTTCTATCCAGTTCCTCTTTCATACGCTTTATCTTACTCTCTTGTTCCAGTCTCTGCTTATCGAGATGGTCCCGCTTCTTTTTATCCCCCTCCAGTTCTTTTAATCTCTCCTGGGATTCAAGATACCGATCTTTCGCATCCTTCGTCGCATCAAGTACTTTTTTTGCACCGGTCGCCTCTTCGAGATCCTTTTTTGCCGTTGCAAGATGTTTTTCAAGCTCCGTAACATCCCTTTCAAGTTTTTCAACCTCTTTCCGGGTAGAATCGATCTGTTCCTTCTTCTTGCTGAGATCGTCCTTCTTCAGTTGCAACTGCGCAAGTTCTCTTTCCAATCCGACAATCTCTTCCTTTATCTTCGAAACCGCAATCTTTCCGTGCTCGAATCTCTCTTTTAACCCCGTGTAGTTTGCGGTGCTGCCTTTCTTTTCATGGTAACTCTTTTCAAGATCAACGATCTCGGTTTTGACGATCTTTGAGACATCATTTAAGTTATCGAACGCTGTTCTGTACTCATCCACCCTGAGGATGCTGTCAAAGACCTTTTTTCTCGCTCCCGGAGGTGCGAGGAACGACGAGGTGAACGTCCCCTGCGGGACTCCGACCGCATTCTCGAATATGGAAGAGAGATCAGCCGAAGTTATGGCGCCACTAAAGAGATTTTCCACGATCCAGTCCTGCACATCCACCTTTCCGACTGCCAGCTGCCCGACCTGGGATTCCACCCTGTAATCGCCCTTAACCGACCTTGCGATCACATATTCCAGTTCATCAGGCGCAACGACATGAACCCTGACTTCTCCTGCTTTTTCTCCCCTCCGTAGAAAATCCTTCTGGCTGTACGGGAGATGATCGAAGAGCGCAAATCCGATGCTTTCGAGGATCGTTGTCTTGCCAGCGCCGTTTTCGCCGCTGATGCCGTTGACTCCGTATCTGAATGGGACATCCTCATCACGGTATGACTTGATATTCTTAAGTTCAACAGCGTTAATCCACATTTGCCCTGCCCGCCCGGCTTCTGCCGCCCGTGCCACTCATGTCACTCATGCCACCCATATCAAACGGCAGATCGGTCTGTTCCTTATTTTCGCTTTTAACCACGTTATATGAATTTTGCAGGTGTTCGAGGATGATCTGCGGATCAGTCCTGCTAACAGCTAGTTGTTTCGCCTCGATCACCATATCTGTGACATCAGTGAGGTGCCTGCGATACTGCGTATTCTTGACCATATCCTCGATAACGGATCGCTCAATCTCTGATCTGGAGATATCGCGGTCATCGACGACGCCTGTTGGATCTTTCGTATCGATGATCTTTACATTTACCCATAATGGATCGAGGTGCTCGGACACGATCTCTTTTATCTTTTCGACGGATATCTCTGTTCTCGGGAATCTGAGATCGCCATGCAGCGAGATATCGACAAGCGGCTTCATATCTTTGTCTCTGCAAGCCGCCCCGCCGAGAACAGATCTGACTGTGCTGTACAGGTCCTGAAGCGACCGTATCCCGCTGGTATCGATCCCGAACCGCTCAATGTGGCGGGGCGCTGCCTTCTGAAACGATGGTTTGCCATCCACGACATGGTAAAACCCTTTTGGCTTCCTGTATTCTGACATCGATACCGTTTCACAACTTCCACCGTTGAATATCCATCCGTCGCGATCGTATTGTATGTGGTAGTGACCGAGCGCAAGATAATCGATCGCATCACGCAGGGAAATGAGGGAATTGTAGGATAACTCCCCG